>DYMH01000134.1 GCA_020721645.1 Draconibacterium orientale | reverse complement strand
CTAAGCAGGCAATTGCGTTTTATTTCGTTTCCTTTTTGGAGGCTCCGAAATTAAATCCCAAAGTGAATCGCAGAGTGTTAGCCAGCGGATTTTGACGTCCTTCGGTTGGAATCAGATAAGCAAAATCCAAGCTGAATACGTTGAGTTTCATTCCCAGTCCGAGGGTTGCATATTTTCTGCCTCCTTTGGTTGCGTGTTCGTGGAAATAGCCGCCGCGAATGGCAAATTGTTTGTTGTACCAATATTCCAAACCCAAAGAATACGTAAATTCGTGAATTTCTTCCGTAAATCCGCCCGGAGCATCGTTGAACGATTGAAAAACACCCGTTGGAACCGAAACATCATTGTCTTTCCCGGCAATAATTGTATCTCCGTCTGCATTGTATTTAGGCGGAGTGGGAACCAAAAGTTTATTGAAATCAACAGTTCCCATAATCGAATTAAATTCATCGATATCATATCGCAAAGAAGTTCCGATTCTCAAATTTGCAGGTAAAAATTCTTGATAGGCGGCATCGCCGTATGAAACTTTTGTTCCGAGATTTGAAATGTTCAAACCAAAGCCAAAATCGGCAGGTTTTCCGCTGAGAGTGATTTTCTTTGTATAAAACATCGAAATATCACCGGAAACGGCATTACCCGGTTTTGTAGGATCACCGCCTGCTTGGGCATAACCGCCCGTTAGATTAGAATGAATGTAACGGAGTGCAATTCCGCCCGATAAATAATCCGCTAATTTTAAGGCATAAGCACCATCGATGGACATTTCATATGGTCGATAGTCTTTTACGTGTTGCCCACTTAAACTGGTAAATGCAATATTTCCGAGTGAAAAATACATCAAGGAAAATCCGAAAGATTGGCGTTCGTCGATTCTTTTGGCACCCGAAATATTAGAAAAATTGATATCGCCGACTAAATTCCTAAGCCAAGGGATATAGGAAATATTCATTACGAAATTTTGTTCAATAAATGCATATTTTGCAGGATTCCAATGAATGGAGTTGGGGTCAGGAGATGTTGCAACACCGGCATCTCCCATAGCTCCGGAGCGGGCATCGGGGGCGATCATCAAAAACGGAACTGCAGTTGTAATTGCATTCAATTGACCTATTCGGTTTGGATTTTGTTGGGATTTTCCTACGAAAGGAATAGTTAAAAGAAGTGAAATGATTATTAAGTTTTTGCTTGACATGTTTAATATATATTTGGTGTTTTATGAAAATTTAAACGCATTTAATTTCTTCTTATTGTATCGAATAATTCTTGATTGTGGGCAAAGTTAGAAAAAAAATCAAATTATAAAATTTTTCGTTTTCCTCCATCTCAGTTTGATTTTATTAATAAAAGTTTTTGGCTTTTTTGGGCTGTTCCGCCGGCTTCCGAGCTTATTTTCACCGTATAAATATACATTCCTTTTTGTAGGCGACTGCCGCCTTGTCCGGTGCCGTCCCATACGATTGGACCGGTTCGGTAGCCTTCTGCAAAGAGGGTTTGGGAGAGTGTTTTTACAAGTTGCCCGTTGAAATTATAGATTTCGATTTCTATTTTCATATCGGCTCCCGTGCGGTTGTGTTCAAAATAAAAATTTGTTTCATCGACCACCGGATTGGGATAATTTACTAAATTACTGATACTGATTTCATTGCCTTCGAGCACAATAAAATCGATGCTTACCTGCGATGAATTATTGAAAACGTCCCAAGCCTTTAAGCTCAATGTATGCCTTCCCGGGGTTACCGTTGCAAGATTTTGGAAAATTTCGCCGTTTTGGTAACTGTCGGCATCAGCTGTATATGCATCGTTGAGCACAAATGTTTGGGCTTCGCCTTCGGCATCGACAACAGCAACAATGTCGTGTCCAATGCCGCTGCCTGTTGTGTTAATCCCGTTTTCATCTCTGAGTTTTGCAAAAATGTTCGGATTTTCATCGCAAATACCTCCCGAAACAAAATTTGAATCATTTAAAAACAATTTTATTTCCGGACCCTGAGTATCGGAGATATAATTTTCGGAAAATCCTCCCACTCGGATGTCGAAATTGTTTCCGGCGGCATCAATTTTTCCGTTTTCGGCATACAAACTGATTTTTCCGAAATCAATATTTTGCATAATGTCTTTTGGGGTGATAAAAGTAAAAGAAAATTCGCCGCCGCTTGCCCGTGTTTTGCCCCGATACAGAGTACTGTTGCGAAGCGGAAATTCAAAAACGCCTTCGCCCTCATTGTCGAGGGTTTTTATATCTTTCGATTTATCGTAAATGCTCGGATACACAAATCCGTTGAAATCGCTCATCTTTTGCCCGTTCAAATCCTGAACTTCCCCACTGATAGTGATTTTAGACAATGATTTTATGGTATCGCTCTCCAAATTTATTGGATTATCGTTCAACATCAATGCTTTAATTTGATATTCGGGGATATTCAGTTTCATCGAAGGGTCGCCAAGCAGAGTGAAATTTAATTTGTTGGTCCCTGAATCGGCGTTATTTTTTGTCAAACGCAATACTTCGCCCAAACGTAGATATTCTCCATTGATATCTTTTTTGAAAACCGAATTGTAGAAACTTTTGTTTAACACAAAGTTTGGATAAATATAAACAACGCGAGTGGTTGTGAGCATTGCAATTGCTCCGCCTTGCGGATTGAGAAAGGTTCTCTCACCGCCCGAAATGTACTCAAAATCATCGAAACGACTGAATTCGCAGGTTGCCGTAACAAATAACGGATAATTGTTTGGATTGTGAAGGTTTTCAATTTCCGAAATCGTGAGAACACGTTCGTGTGCAAGACCCCGTTCGCCGCCGTGCCCTGTGTAATTAATGATAAGGTTTCCCCTTGTAAATTGATTGATAAATTGTTGATTCACTTCCGGGTATCTTTCGCCACCCGAAGTAATTTCTTGCGGATAGGCATCGAAATAGACTTTTTCGATATTCAAATTCGGATTATTTGCAGCTACAACACGTGTCAAACTGTCGGCATCGTGCATGTGCATTGGTTGACCCCCATCGGCATCATCGGCAAAAAAACATATTCGGTTACGCCATTCTTTCATGGTTTCGGCATTGGCGTAGCCGATAATCTTATCGACTACACCTTGTGCCTGTGTTGTGTTATCGACCGGAAATCGACCGATCCCAATATCCAAAGAACCGGAAACAGGACCTTCTGTATCGTCCAACAAACCGAAAAAATCATCGGTAACATAAGATTGGGCATCATTTTCCGAGTTTTCGGATTGGTAGGTCGGAATAAAATTTGTGTTCGATGATGATTGTGTCATGTTGTTGTATGAGCCGTCGCCGAAAAGTAAGAGATATTTCAAAGTGTTGCCGTTTACGGGTTTTTGATATACGTTGCGAACAAAATCACGCAAAGCTGAAATATCGGGCGAACCGGAAGAATATTCGTTATAAATTTCTTGCGGTGTTGTAACAAAAACGTTTAATCCATCGTTTTGTTCTCTGAAATTTTCAAGTTCGTGAGCTTGTTCTAAAAATTCGGGAGCCGAAATGATAATAAAATCAGTACTTCCGGAGAGTGAATGTAAATTTTGATTTTGTATGCTCGAAACGTTTGCACTGCTCAAATCGGGTGTTTTCAAATCGCTCAAAGTAAACGCACAAAACTCACGTAAATCATCGGTCGGCGACTTAAAAGACAGAATATTATTCGATATTGTTCCCGAAATTTCTATTGGTGCCGTTCGGTCGGAAATATCCCAGATTCTCAGTCCCGAAACTGCATTGGAAATTGTGAATTTTGATATTTTTCCGGCACCGACCGAATTCAAATTCCTAAACGAAAAATGTTTGCCCGAATAATTTAAACTGCTGAATGTATTCACATAAACATAATCCAACCATCCTTTGGCGGCTGAATAAGCTTTCAGAAACTCAAACGTTACAGAAAGTGAGTTGCCCGAAGTTGGTGTAAATGTTTTTTCAACTTCCATTCGGGAAGCATATTGATAATCTCCGCTGATAGTCGGAAGCGTTATGGTGTTGTTTAAATTGCCGACACGGTATTTGAAAGAAGAACTTGCACCTTTCGATGCGGCTGCTGTTGCAAATTTTATTTTAGACTGAATGCCTTGTATATCAGGAATTTGCAGCTCTATTGTGTACTCGGTAGTTGCATCGAAGATTTCGCCGTACCAAACACGCCCCGAACGGCAAATATTTTCCAAATCCATATTGTGAACGCCAAAGCTGTTATAGTTATCAACACTAACATTTTCGCTCAAAGAATTATTATTCTGAATGGATACTGAGTTGTTGTATCCTGTATTAATATCCGATGTTAAAAAATAACTCGAATGGTCGGAATAAATATTTTTAATCGGAACAAAAAGATTATATGATACATTAAAATCCCACCTGTCCGGACCCTGAGCATAAAATATAACCTGGTTATCGGCAATCGATATTTTATTTTCGGTCAAATCATCGGGGCGGGAATCCGAATTTTTATAAGACAATAAACCCGTTGCATTCCCGAAAATACGAAGATTTTGCGGATTGTCAATTCCGATGTTCCGCAATTGGTCGAAAGTCAAGCGATACATGCCGCTTTCGTAAATGTTGATTTTAATCCATTTACCACTTGCGAGTATCGAATTTTGGACAGTAGCAATTTTTTTCTTTTTCTCAAAATTTGAAGGATTTTTTGTAATCTTCAATTCAAATGCAATCAATTTTTCGAGAACTGCTTTTTTACTGTTATATCGATATGGTTTCAGCGAAACAAATAACTCGGCTTGCCCGCGATTGATTTTTATTTCTGCCCGAACATCAATTGTTTCTTGTTCGTAACGGGCTAAATCGGTTTTTGAGAGTTCTTCCGGATTAAAATCTTCGAAAACCGGATTGAGTATTTCTGCCGCGTAATCTTCGTTTTGATAATCCTGCAACACCTTTCGATAGCCGAAAATCGGAAACAAAGTTGACATATCCGGATATTGGGCACCATCGAATGTGTAGTAATAATGTTTGATGCCTTCGATGTCGGTCAAATTAAGAAATTTTGAACCCGAAATTTTACATTTTATTATTTGTGCATCACTTTTTGAAAACAGAACGATAAGCAATACAAATAAAAAGAGTCTTTTCATAATTAAATAGTGTTGATTTTTATTTTTGTCGGAAATTTGTCAAAGTTAAAGGAGTTTTATTTTTAAGACCGAATATTTATAAAAAAGTTTCGTTATTCATAATAAAAATTCAAGCAATAAAATTCGATTTTTTGATAAAATTACGAGACAATTCAGGATTGATAATGCAATGTCGTTAAGTTAAACGTTTTAAATTAAAGTTTTAAACTCTTCAAGCAATCGAAGATTCTTGAAGTGGTTATATACTAAAAACGGCTTATTTGTTTACTTTTAGATGGTTGTAAATATTTAATATTCAGCATAATCAGCACATCATCACATCAAATAATCAACCAATCAATGTATAGATTATGAAATATAAATTTTTAAAAGAAAATTCATCGATAAAACGAAATCTTATTCTTTTGAGTATATTGTTATGGAATATTTTTAGTGTTTCTGCCCAAGATCCGCAATTTTCCCAATTATTTTCCGACCGATTGTATTTGAATCCGGCTTTGGCGGGAACATTGGAATGCGGCGAATTGAATTTTAACTTCCACAATCCATATCCCGAGTTCGGTAAGGCTTATAAAACAATCAGTGCATCATTCGATTCGTATGTCGAAACAATCGGCGGCGGTATCGGGGTCGAATTTTTAAAAGACAGCCAAGGCAACGGGGCTTTGAATACCCTAATTTTATCGATGATATATTCGTATAAAATTAAAATCAATGCAAAAATCAATCTAAATCTTGGCATTCAAGCCGGCATGATTCAGAAAACAATAAATCCTCAAAAATTAATTTTCAGCTCGATGATAGATTCTAATTTAGGAACAATTTCCGGAACATCGACCGATTTTTATTCAGATTCAAAAAAAAAAGAGCCCGATTTTTCGACCGGGCTTGCCTTATATTCAAAAAAAATATTTGCAGGACTTGCTCTGTTTCATCTCAATTCTATCACAAAAACACAGCAAAATATGGTCTCTCCTAAAATTGTAATCTATTTCGGAGAAAAAATAAATTTCAATAAATTTGAAAACGAAAATAATTTACTTATTTTAGCACCCTTTATTGCGTATAAACAACAGGCGTTTGAAAAACAGCTTTACTATGGTTTTTTTGTTGAAAAGAGAATGATTCGACTTAGCGAAATGCTCACTCAAAATTTAATTTTAAACAGCCTTTCGTCCGTTTCAACACTTGAAATTAAATATCATAAGTTCAGATTTTCATACAGTTACGAAATAAAATTGACAAAATATTACACGAATCCCTCACATTCCAATGAAATATCCGTTTCATACGAGATACTATGCCGAAAAAAAAATAAAAAAGGAAACACAATATTTTGCCAACACTTTTAGTTATATTTGTAAATCGAATTTTTAAATAAAAACAGGTTTTATTATGAAAATGAAAACGTTTTTGGCAGCCACATTAGCAGCAGGTACAGTAGTTTATCTGAGTTCGTGCGGTGGTAAAAAAGGCGGAGGCGGAGCGGGTTCCGTTTCGCAAACAACAGGCTGGGAGTATAACAATCCGGATAACGGAGGCTTTGAAGTTGTTGATTATACCGAACAGGAAACAGGTCCGGGTTTAGTCTTAATCGAAGGCGGTGCGTTCCAAATGGGGCGTGTCGAACAAGATGTGATGTATGAGTGGAACAACCTTCAACGAAAGGTAACACTTCCTTCATTTTATATGGATATTACTGAAGTGCGTAATGTCGATTATCTCGAATATTTAACATGGATACGCCGCGTATTTGTGGAATATCCGCAAGTTTATGTTCAAGCTCTGCCCGACACTTTGGTTTGGAGAAGACGCTTAGCCTACAACGAACCTTATGTCGAAAATTATCTTCGTCATCCTGCCTATTACGAATATCCTGTTGTGGGTGTTAATTGGTTGCAAGCCAACGATTATTGTGCATGGCGTACCGATAGGGTAAACGAAAATTTAATGATTTCAAAAGGTATCTTAGACCATAATCCCGGAGACCAAGTAGGTAACAATAACTTCAATACCGAAGCATATCTTGCCGGGCAATATGAAGGATTGGTACGCCAAAACCTTCCGAAAATGGACGGTTCGGGCGACAGAGCTGTTCGCATGGAAGACGGAATTATGCTGCCGCACTATACATTGCCAACAGAAGCTCAATGGGAATATGCCGCATTAGCACTTCGCGAAAATTCGGAAGGCTCGCCCGAACGAGTCTGGGAATATAAACTATATCCTTGGAATGGACATTATCTTCGCAATGATTCTAAAAATGATTTGGGTGAATTTATGGCAAATTTTAAACGCGGACGCGGAGACATGATGGGCGTTGCCGGAGCTTTGAACGACCATGGTGCAATTACTGTTCCGGTCGATTCCTATTGGCCAAACGATTTTGGTTTGTATTGTATGGCAGGAAATGTCAATGAATGGGTTCTCGATGTGTATCGTCCGATGACCTCTATTGATGAAGAAGATTTGAATCCGTTCAGAGGAAATATTTTTAAAGTAAAAGAGACCGATTCCGACGGAAAATTTGTAGAAAAAGACAGTCTGGGTCGCATGAAATATCGAGAAATGACCGATGAAGAAAGCATGCATCGCCACAATTATCATAAAGCCTACAATGTAAATTACAACGACGGCGACCAAAAATCGAGTGCCGTAGATGATTTCTTGGGAGAAGATGTTCCGGGCTCCGACAGAATGTATGTTCAGGGCGATTCCAAAGGCGTAGGTATGAGCTCTTTAATTACCGATAAAGCTCACGTTTACAAAGGCGGAGGCTGGAGAGATAAAGCCTATTGGTTGGTTCCGGGTAACCGAAGATTCTTAGACGAAAAAGAAGCACGAGACGATTTAGGATTTCGTTGTGCAATGATTCGTGTCGGAAGTTACGGCGGACAATAAAAAATTCAAATAAATTAATAAACCTCGCTTTACGAAGTGAGGTTTTTTTTGCAGTTAAATTTATTGCAAAAATTCGTTTTTATGCTCCAAAAAATATGAGGGAGTAACACCTGTATATTTTTTAAAGGCTGAAATAAATGTTGCTCTATTGTTAAATCCGGACATTTCTGCAATTGCCTGTAAAGTCAGTTTGTCGTGTTTCGGATTTAACAGCAAAAGACGTGCATGTTCTATTCTTCGCTTGTTGACATACGTGCTGAAATTGCTCCCGCAAAAATCGTTGATGATTTTCGAAACATATTTGCTGTTCGATTCTATGGCTTCCGCCAAGTCGTCTATCGAGAAACTGCTTTTTAAATAAGGCTTTTCGCGTTCCATAAAATCAGACAACTTATTTTTAAGAGATTTCAAAAAATCGTTGTCTCTTACTGATATTACGGACGAGCTGTTTTTTTCTTCTTTTAGAGTTAAAGGTTCGTTATTCATCTTTGCGGCAAGTTCCACATTCAGCTGCACCAGAGATTTATAAGCTCTGCGTTTTTTGAAATGAATCAAAGAAATAAACCCGGAAAAAAATATGAAGAGAATTGTTAAAGATACGATGAACCACAATATTGTTCGATTATTTTTCAATTCGGCATTTTGTCTAACGATTATACTTTCGTTTTTTGCAGTCTCATATTTTAACATTAACTCTTCAAATTGTCGATTTTTTTCGGAGTTAAAAATAGAATCGTTAAGTTGCAAATGCAATTTATGAAAACGAAGTGATTCTTTGAAATCATTAGCTTTTTCATAAACATTCGATAAAAGTTTGTAAGAATAGTTCGACTGCGAGATAAGACCTATTTTTTGTGAAACAGATAAACTTTTTTTTAAATATTCGATTGCCTGCGAAAATTTATTTAATTCCAGATATGTTTCGCCTAAACTGTTCAAAGTATAACATTTACCGACATTATTTTCGCTCTTTTCCTGTATTTTAAGGGCAGCGTCGAACAGCTCAACTGCCTTGTCGAGCATGTTTTGCGTAAAATACAAAACTCCCAGATTATGAAAAACATTCGAGACGGCAGCAGAATCGCTCATGTTTTTGTATATTTCGTAGGCATCGAGATAAAAACTTTCCGCCATATCGAAACGCTTCTGCTTTTTATGAATAATGCCGATATTTTCGTAAGATTGGGCGATACCTTTCCGGTTTCCGCTTTCCGTTTCGGCACTCAGCGATAACTCGAAATATGCCAAAGCTTCGCTGTATTTGTTTTGCAGCAGATATAAGGCTCCGATATTATTGTACGTTGCAGCTTTTTGTTGTACTAAATTTGCTTTTTCGCAGATTTTCAATGCGTTCAAATAAAAATTTAGCGATTGAGTGTATTCGCCCGAATAATCGTACATCAAACCGATCTCGTTCAATATTTCTGCCTGCAATTTTACAGAATCTGTTGTTTCTATTTCGGCGTAAACCGCTTTGTAAACTTCCAGAGCTTTACGGTAGTTGCCCGCATTGCCTATATCTTCCGCTTTTTTAATGTCGCTGCGTATTTTATCGAATTTGCTTGATGTGTTTTGTGCCGATACATTCAAAAACACAGCAAAAAAGAAAAACGAGAATAATATATGCTTCATTTGATGGGATTTAGGCTTTGTTGAAAGAATATTTAATCAGATTTTAAAAATATCATTTTAATACATAACAAAAAAACACAATACCGTTTTGTTGTAAAAATTCCTGAATTTATACAAAGTCGTCTTGTTTATTTACACGAATGACAGGCATTTTTGCAAAATAAATTTTAAAATTAAAAAAAATGAAAAGAAAAATTTTCTCTGTATTAAGTTTTGTGTTGTTTTCCTTTTTTACTTTATCAGCACAACAAAAAGACATTCCGGTGTCCGAATTACCGACAGAAGTGAAAGCTGTTTTAGACGAATATGTTAAAATTTTGTCCGAATCGAAAGATCTCGATGAATGTGCCGAACGTTTCTTGGCAATTGCCGGCGGAGGCTTAGTAAATCCGGAAGGAACGGCATTGCGCAGCAGCGTGAAACCCTATTCCTTGAAGAAAGATTTTGATAACATCAAATTCTACAAAGTTCCTGTTGTAATTACTCGTGTGGCAAAAACAAAAACCGGGCAATCGGGCTACGGAGCTTCGGCATTGGCAGGCAATTGGTACAAAGTGTATATCGCAAAAAAGGGTGAAGGAATGCCCGCACCGGTGCATATTGTTTTTCCGGAGAATCATGCAACAATTAAATCGCCAAAAGTTATTCAAGGCGGAAGTTTTTAAAACTTTAAACATTATTGAGTTCAGTTTAAAAAGTCATAAAGTAGAAAGTTTATAAAGTTATAATACTGAAAATAAGGACTTTAAGTCAAATTTACGTCTTTACATAAATTACTGATTATGAACGATTTTACACTTTTCACTTTCTATCTTTATACTTTTTATACTTGGCTCAATAATACAAATTCAAATGAAAAAAATTATACTCGCAACTGTTTTAGCGTTTGTCGCTTTTACAAATTTTGCCCAAAAAAACGCGAAATTAGAAGCTGTGTCCGGCACTCGCACCGGATTTTAGCACTTTAACCGATGCCATGAACGACATAGACGC
>DYMH01000250.1 GCA_020721645.1 Draconibacterium orientale | reverse complement strand
AAAAGTTCAATTAAATTACGAAAAATATCATCAATAATCTTTTTTCTTTCATAAATTAGTGAACTACGATTTAAGTCGCAAACTTCAATTGTTTTTTCTCCTTCTTCTGTTAGTGCTTTAATCTCACCCGTTAAAAAAAAATATAGATGTTTCTCAACTTTGTCAATTTCCGGATTTAATAATAATCTTTGCTCTTTATTTAATTTATCAATAACAAAATTTTCAATAACAAATTCATCGTTTTTAAAAAATCCTTCCTTTTCAATATCGTCTGAAATTCTTGAAGTTTCTCCATTTTTTAAGGGAAATTGATTAATTCTACTTTACGAACTTATAACTACTTGACTATCTGATTGTTTTTTATATTTTCGGTCAATGTTGTATTGTCTTGATTTGTGTCGTTTTTCCATCTGGTTTAACTTTTGTTGTATCTGTTCCGGTGTCCCGAAAACTTGCAAAATGATTAAAATGCGTGTATCGCGAAAACTTAACAGTGGCGTTTCTTCTTGATTTTCAATTTGTTGTCTGACAACAAACAGCATCGTCAGCATCACTAAGCTGTGATGGTGTTGCCAACTTGTCCACTTTCGGGTCTGATAATCTGACAGTCCCAGCTCGTTTTTGGCATCGTCAAAACTTCGCTCAACCCAGTAGCGTTGGGCTACGAAATAGCCGTATTCTTGGTGTGAGTATTGGTCAAGTTCACCGTTACTGAAACTGTATTTTATTCTTGGTGTGCTTTCGGTGGTTTTCGTGATTATCAGTGTTCGCTTTCGTGCAGCCGCTTCTTTGCCATCCCATGACCAAACCTCTGTTTTATAGACATATAGATACAATTTGCCGGTCGTTGTTTCTCGGATTTCTTCTTTGCGCCAAGCGTGTTCAGGTATGTTTCCGATGAGCTTGTCCAACCGTATGGCTGGTTTATCTGCTTTCAAATTTGTAGGCGTTTTGCCTCTATTGCTTTGTCTTTCAGGAACTTCTATCTTTGGCTCTTGCTCAAACACCGTTTCGTCTTTGTGCACATCAAGCACAAAAAACAGGTTCATTTCGTCTATCGATTTACACAACTCGTAACTGTGCCCATAGAGTCCGTCCCCGCCAATCCAATCGAATGTTACGCCGCGTTCAATGTCTTGTTTCAACATCTTGATTGCCAACTCAGGTTTGGTTTTGAAATTGCGATGCTCTTTGGGAATACCCGCTTGTTCACAGCGCGTTGCGTCATCTGTCCACGATTTTGGCAAAAACAAATGCTGATTGATAATTGCGGCTGATTTGTGATTGACCAACGAGGCGTAAACGCCTATCTGACAGTTATCTACCTTGCCTGCCACGCCCGCATATTGGCGCGAAACGCCGACGGACTTTTTTCCTTTTTTCAGATGCCCCGATTCGTCAATAATGTAGCCCACGGGCAGTTTGTTTATTTCTTTTTGAGCCGAAAATAAGACCGAAGTGTCCTGTGCCACAGCCTGTAACAAACCATCGCAATCCCAATTTGAATTTGATATAAACTGTTGATACGCGCGGTAATCGCTTTGGTCAATTTCCTCCTCCATACGCTCCATGTTTGCTTGCCCTTTTTCACATTTCAGAAGCCCCAATGCGTAATTTATTGCCGTGTCGGTATTATCAAACCGATGCGCTCGAAAAAAACGACGGTAACTTTTGACATGTTCAATAATGTAACTAACTGATATATAAGATTTTATAAAAAAATGAAAAATTTTTTTTTCTGATAGCATTTCGGTTATCTCCTAATTCTATCAGACGGAATTAATAATCTGTTAACGGTTTCAAAATTAGTAATTTATATTCATTCTGCCAAATATTTCTTCTTGTTTTTTTACTATTTTTTTACTATTCGAATTTATATTTTTAACTTCGTAAAGTAGAATTATGGAAAAATAATTAAGAATTCATCATGCTATAAAAAAAATATTTTACTAATCTTAAAAATTAAAGATATGAAAACAATTCGTTTAATTAGCATGTTGGCTATTGTTTTTTTACTTGTTAATTGCAATAGCTATAATAAACCAAGCAATTATGCTGAAAATCAAATGGAAGAGCCTGCTTATGCTTATGAAAAAGCAGACAAAGAATTTGGTGAAAGTGAGAAAAAAATACAAGAGCCTAATTCTGATGATTCGTTT
>DYMH01000133.1 GCA_020721645.1 Draconibacterium orientale | reverse complement strand
CTGTTTGGCAAGCTCAATGAACTAACAGTACGACACTTTTTAATTTCAAGAGATTGACTTTTTTGTCAATCTCTTTTTATTTTTTGTAATTTTTAAAAACCAATCCACCGTTTACATAATCCAATAAAACAGTTTTTCGATTTATCAATTTCTACGGAAAAAAGACTTTTAGCCAAATCGTTTAAAAAATATTTTTGCAAAGCACATTTTATGGGGCGAGCATCGAAAGTGGTTGAAAACCCTTTTGGAAACTCATCGTAACGACTTTAAATAAAGATATTTGAAATTTGAATGCAAAAAAAAGAGTTTCAAAAAAACTGATTTGTCTATTTTTTTGAAACTCTTTAATTTTCTATATCCCCTTAAATCCTCATGTCTTTTTATATCTTGTTGTATTTCAATAAATAAGTTCCGGCAGATTTCACTTATTTAAGTGTTTACAGATTGCGAATTTTCCTTATATTTATTGAAAAATCTGCCGGAACTTGCGGATTTAAGGTATCCCATAAAAAATGAGAATTTTCGAAAAAAAAACGAAGTGCTTATTAAAGAATGAAGAATCGAATTTTAATGTACGGATTAATATTGCTCTGCCAAAAAATGCTCGGCATCGAGAGCTGCCATACACCCGGAGCCTGCTGCCGTAATCGCTTGCCGATAAACGGGGTCCTGAACATCGCCGGCGGCAAAAACACCCGGAACGTTGGTTTTTGCCGACCCCGGAATGGTTTTAATATAGCCGGTTTCGTCTCTTTCAATATATTTTGCAAAAATATCGGAATTTGGTTTATGCCCGATTCCCAGAAAGAATCCATCGATATCGATTCGGACTTCTTTTTCATCGGCTTCGCCCTGTCGTTTAATTAAAACAGCCCCTTGAACTACATTGGTTCCCACAATTTCTTTTGTTTGATGTTCGTACAAAACTTCGATATTTTTCGTGTTTTCAACACGATGTATCATTGCTTTTGAAGCACGCATGGCAGGTTTACGAACAATAAGATAGACTTTTTCGACTAAATTCGACAAATAAGTTGCTTCTTCTGCCGCAGTATCGCCACCGCCCACTACGGCAACACGCTTTCCTTTATAGAAAAAGCCATCGCAGGTGGCACAAGCAGAAACGCCGGAGCCTCTAAATTTTTGCTCCGATTCCAGACCAAGATATTTAGCTGTTGCCCCTGTTGCGATAACAACTGTCTCCGCTTCAAAATTTGTGCTGTCATCAACAGTAATTTTAAACGGACGTTTTGAAAAATCAACCTCTGTAACTTCACCCCAACGGACATCAGTACCGAAACGTTCGGCTTGTGCTTTAAGGTCTTCCATCATTGCAGGACCGGTAATTCCCTGCGGATATCCGGGAAAATTTTCAACTTCGGTGGTCGTTGTTAATTGCCCTCCGGCTTCCATTCCTTGAATAATAACCGGTTTCATGTTTGCACGTGCGGCGTAGATAGCGGCAGTGTAGCCCGCAGGTCCGGAACCAATAATTAAACATTTGACATGTTCGACATTCAAATTTGTGTTATATGACTTTTTGTCAGCCTTATCGTTGACTTCGAGAGATTTAAAAAAGCTCATGGATTAAATTATTTTGGGTTTATAATCTGATTTTCAATAGTTTTATTAATCTATCTAAAAACACATTGCTATTAACTCAATATTTATACCAAGACCGAATATCGGAAAATATTTCAGTAAATTTTCAGAAGAATTAACAAATATTCGGCAAAATTTATAATTTAGTAGAAAAATTTCCCCAAACTTATGAAGATAAAAGGAACATCGGTAGCCGTTACATTCGATTTTGTTAAATCAAATTTTCCCGATTCGGTAGAAGAATGGCTTGGAAATTTGCCCGAAAGCAGTCGTACAATTTTTAAAAATCCGATTATTTCGATGCAATGGTATCCATTTTTTGAAGGTATGATTTTTCCGACAGAAACCATTGGTCGCATGTTTTACCAAAATAATATGCAAAAAGCATCTTACGAAATAGGGAAATTCAGTGCCGAAAAATCGTTGAAAGGTGTGTATAAAATTTTTGTTCGGATTGCTTCAACATCTTTTGTTCTGAAAAGGACTTCGCAAATATTCAACACCTATTACGATTCAACTTCTATCGAAATTCTTGAACAAAACGACACAAAAGTTGTTTTTAAAGTGTCGGGAATTAAACCCGAAGGCAGGTTAATTTTCAATCGGATTGCAGGTTGGATGGAAAAAACAATAGAAATAGTAAACAATAAACCAATTCAAGTCGATTTTACCGAAAAAATATTAGAAAACAATACCCTCACGGCATTGATTACTGCCGAATGGAATTAACCAAGGTCAATTCAAGATTGTAATTATATTTTGTTGTTTTTTGTAATTATGCAATTAAAATGAACCAAATCCTGTCTTTCTAAAAAAAAAATCTTAGTTCTACTTTGACATATTTAAAATACATAGAATAAATTTATTACAAACATTTTGAGTTATTCCGGTCTTTTTCTCAAATACACTAATATGATTTAAGTTTTAAGAATCCAGGGAGACTCAAAGAGACTAAAATCGCTTTGCGGTTTTTAGAACTCAGTGTCCTCTGTGTGTCCACCGCCTTTGCTTGAAAATGGATTTTCTATATATTGAATAGCAGGATATTACATCGTGTAACAAAATTTCTCTGTGTTAAAACAAATCTGTTAAAGTAGAATAAGGGAAATGTTATTTGGAAAATCAAATTAAGTGATTAAATTTGCAACCGCTTTCAGGGGAAAATATGAAGAATCCTAAAACTTCAAAAACAGTATTTTTTTATGAAAGCAAAATAGTTCGGGGTGTAGCTCAGTTGGCTAGAGTACGCGTCTGGGGGGCGTGGGGTCGGAAGTTCAAGTCTTCTCACCCCGACAATTATTAAATATGTTGCTGATTTACAGTTTGTTGCAGAGTTAGTAGGATTTCTCTGCAACAAATATGCAACAAACTCATTTACTCATATTTTTTATTGCAACAAAAATGCAACAAATAAATGAGTAACGAAATGATTTACAACAACAAAGAAGAGTTAAAAAGTTATAGACCGGCACAACTCAAAACGGGAAATAACACAAGGATTGAATATTATGCTTACAATCCTGAAAAAAATAAACTGCAACGTATTCAAGTCAGATTATCGCATATTTCCGGCTCAATGGAACGGAAACGATATGCGTATGAAATGATAAAGCGGCTAAATGAAAATTTAACCTCAGACTGGAATCCGTTTATCAATTCCGAAGCAAAAAAGACTTATAAAAAGTTTTCCGATGCAATAAACCACTTTCTTACAATATCGGAAAAAAAATTATCCGATGACGTGATACGTGCCGAAACATATAAAGATTATGTTTCTTATTTGAGAAATTTGCAAAAGTGGTTGAATGAGAAAGGTTACGGAGATATTTATATCTACAAACTTGACAAATCGGTATTAACAGCATTTTTGGAACACATATACGTTGAACGCAACCGAACCGCCAAAACAAGAAACAACTATTTGAATTATTTTCGTGTGTTTGCAGGTTTTTTGTGCGAAAATAATTATACAAAATATAAAATTACAGACGGTATAAATCCACTTAAAAACAGCAAAAAACAACGCAAAATTATATCAGATAAAGACGTAAAACGATTGATTGATTACTTACAAAAAGAAAATAAAAATTATCTTTTGGCTTGCGAAGTTCTGTATTACACTTTTATCCGACCAAAGGAAATGTCGCACATTCAAATACGTGATATTAATTTTACGAACAAAACTATTATTGTCGGAGAGAAATTTGCAAAAAACCGAAAAACACAGGTTGTAACAATTCCTAAGCCTTTAATGGACAGGTTTAAAGAAATGAAAATTGACAAACAAAACTCAAATTTTTATCTTTTTTCGACTGACTTTATGCCGGGTAAATTCCGAAAATCTGAAAAACAGTTTCGTGATTATTGGTTGAAAACTGCACGTGTATTGAAATTTCCAAAAGAATATAAATTCTATTCTTTAAAAGACAACGGAATAACGGATTTAATCACAGCCACAGGAGACGTTCAGGTTGTTCGAGACCAAGCCCGACATTCGAGCATTGCAATAACGGATATTTACAGTAATAAAGAAAATCAAAAAGCAAATGATTCCGTTTTTAACAGTAAATTGAAGTTTGGTAAATAAAAAAAAGCATGATAAATCATGCTTTGTCCAACATTTTAAAATATAAATTCATTTTTAAAACGATTATATTCAAATTCATTACCATTAAATTTTTCTATTGTTATAAAATACCCGTAAATTAAATCAGAAATTTCTTTTTCCGTATAATTTACTTCTTTCCAAATAATTATCTGATTTTTCAAAAAAGTTATAAGCCCTTCTGTAATTACTTTTTCCTCAAAACCAATATCAGAATTAATTCCTAATGGAATTGGTGTCGATTCAAATTGATCTTTGATTTTTCGAATAGTTTTTCTTACTTTTGCCATACAATATAATCTTAAAAAGTTAATTGTTAAATAAGCACATTTCAACTTTGCCGAGTGGGGGTGTGCTTTTGTTTTGCAAATATAAGCTAACTAATAATCTACTACTAAATTTTAAAAATAAATCACAAAATTTTTATGTTACATAACTCAGTTAATTTATTGATATTCAGCATGCACTATTGTTAATAAATAAATAGAATTTTATAATCACAATATTAAAAATATACCAAAAAGACAGGTTGAAGTATTTTTGCACTTATAAAAATGACAGGTTTTATACCTATTTATTAGTACAATTTTTGATTATTTTTAGATTTATTTCAGATTACTTTCAGATTACTTTCAGATTACTTTCAGAATAATATTGATTATATTTACAATAAAATCAAATAAAAAAACAATGGATTTACAAAAAGAATACACAACAAAAACAGACAGAAAAACACATAAAATTGTTTATTCTAAAATTTGCACATATTGTGCTAAACAATTTAAAACCAATAGAATAGATAAATTAACGTGTTGTACACAATGCCGTCAATCTCACTATCGTAGAATGAAAAAAGGCTTGCAACCGCTTGCAAGCCCTGTAAAAAGTAAAGACACAAAAAAAACCGACTAAAAGCCGGCTTTTTTTTTGATACCGTATGTATTATTCCACGTTCAAAACATCTTGATAAATTTTGTCAATAATTTTTTCCAAATAATTTTGCTTGATTCTACTGATATTGTATTTTATAATATCATTGTATCCAAACGAATTTACAATTTGTGTTCGTATCTGACTTTTTTTCTTCAATTCCTTTAAAAACATTTCCGGTTTCAGATTATACGTATAATCGTCTTGTGTAGAAGTACTTGAAATCATAACACAAACAAACATATTTTCATTATGATTAATGTCATTATTTGAAATTACGATACAGGGGTGTGGTTTAAAATCACCCTCTGGAAGTTTTACGTTCACTTCAATTACGTCTCCTTGATTAACTTTCATTACTTTATAATTTAAAATAAATTACTACAATCATCATCTTTGAAAATTTCACCCAAACGAACTGAATTATGATATGAAATAGCTTCAATCATTTCTTTGTCCGTATAGTTCGGAACTTCGTAAAGCTCTTTTTTTGTTTGCACTCCGTTTAATTCGTCTTGATTTTTTATGGCTTTTACTTTTGATACTAATCCGCTCGACTTCATGAAGTCAATTAAAGCGATGCTTTGCGGTGTATCAGGAATTGTGATTAAGTATTGCATAGTGTTGTAATTTTTACAAAGTTACAAAATTTGAAATTAAAATAAAAATGCCGTCAAAACCTCTCTCGATATTCAAACGAGCAGCTTGTTTTTGACGGCAAAAAATAAAATTTCAAACTTGGATCGGGCACTCATCGGTCGGAACTCAAAAAATAATGACGGCTTTTTTCATTTTATTTTACTCAAAACATCTTTCAATATATACAAATCTGCCAACGCTTTTTTTTCGGGAATATCCAACGGAAAGTTAAGCTGCAAAGTTGCAAGTTTGATAATCTCATTAAGACTTTCCACAAAGTCCGGAGCTTCCAATCTGTTAAAACTGATTAACATTTCAACCTGCTCAACCGTCAAGGGTTCAGGTTGTGAATCGTTTTTGATTAAGTAATACATAATTCTAAGTTTTTAGCATAAAACAAAAAAGGCTTGTGAAGGTGTGCTAATGTACTCAGAGAGACACTCCGGCGCTTTCGCGTTATCCGGCACCATACAAGCCCGTTAATTGCAAATGTTTTCATTTTCTCTGGTTTTTTAGCATTACAAAGATAATGAAATGTTGTGATGCAACAAAGTTTTTATCTGTTTTTCATATCAAAACTTATCAATATTTTTTTGAATATTTGCGATACGTTCCATTAAAACGGCGTTATCGTGATGTGTTTTAAAAATAGAATCTTCGTGTTTTGAAATTATCTTCTCCATGTAATCAACTTTTCCCGAAAGTTTTTCAATATCTGTTGTGAGTATTCCAACCGTGCCGTTTAAAGTTTCATATTTTGCAAGCATCGTTCTAAAATCTTCTTTAATTCCTGTTATGAAATTTTTTAACCAAAATCCGATTATTCCTATTGATAATGAAGAAAATGTACTGACAACGAAAACGTAAATTTGTGAATTTGACATAATTTTGTAATTTTAAAAGTGATTTATTCTGTTATACTTTTTATTTCCGTTTCAGTGCCTTTTAATGTGTTTTGCTGTTTCATTTTTCGGCTGACAGCAAAAATAATATCTGCCGTAAATCCTACGGCGGTTAAAATTAATGCGTCTTGTGCTTTTTTCGGGTTGGTATCTCGGTTGTTTAACCAAATGAAAATACCGACTATCGGAATCAATAGTATCAAAATTCCTTTTCCCGTTCCTAATTTCTCTTGATTTTTTTTCATTTTATGTGATATTTATAAAACCTCTTAATTTTAAACCGCTCGGACTTTTATCAAATCTGTGTACTAAGCGGGCAACTTTACCCGGGCTGCCGTCTGTGTTTGAATTTCCCTCGATTGTTTCAAAACCGTTTGCAGTTACTTTTTTCACTATTCCGGCGTGCCCGCGTGCGGAATCTTTTGTGCTTTGCCAAATTACGATACTTCCGACTTTTGGAGTTTGTGAAACTCTGAACAGTCCCGAACTGTCGTTTTTAAAATCCAAAAATGTTTGTTGGGAACTTCCCGACAGTAATTTATTTGCAATTTCAAGCCTTTTGCCTTTCAATGATTTTAACCATGTAAGCCTCGCAAAAAATGCACACCATTGAGCCCCAACGTACCAACCTGCGTTTTTCATTAAACTTTCAAAACCTTTATCTTTAAAACCCTTATTCGGGCTTGTTTCTTCTTGCCCTAAAAATTTTTTAGCAGTCGAAACCGGATTTTTTTTTCTTACAATAACAATAATCAGCACAACAGTTAGAATAAAAGCAAGACCGTAAAGACTTGCTTTTATTTTGTTTTGCTTGATGTATAAAACACTATTATTTAATGAGTTAGTTTCCATATCTCGATATGAAATTATCATAGAACCCCTCTAAAATAAGACTTGGTAACACTTTTGAAAAAACCTTGTTAGTTTTCGTCCCCCAAATTCCGTCTTCTTCTAAACCTGAATTGAGTTTTTTATTTACGATATGTTGTAATTTTTTTACACGGTTTCCGGCACTGCCAAAACTAAGTGGAAAATTGTCATTGGCAATTGGTTTTTTTTTCTCTTTATTTGTTCCGTCTTCTTCTGTTTCGTTGTCCGTGTTGTCAGCCGGTGGTAAAATTTTGTCTATGATTGCCTGTCTTTTTAAGAATATAACTAAGAAAACAATTGCAATTACTGATATTATAATGATTGATTTTGGGCTCATTTGATGTATGAATAAAATTTAGCTAATTCGTTGTTGTTAAAATATTTAACCAAATCATCCTCCAGCGTAATTTGATATTTGTTTTTGTATGCGATATTGGTTTTTTCAAACATTTTTCTTGTACCAATTTCTTTTGCAACTTCATAAGCAGCTTCTTCATCTTCCGTCCAACTTCCGTGTATTGCAACTTGTATTCTGTTAATCCACTGATTGATATCGGAACCGCCTTTCCTGTCCTGTCGATTTTCTTTTATCCGTTCCACGACTTTTTTTCCAAATACGAAAATCAAAATAATACCTAAAACAACAATTACAACCGTTGCAATTTTACCAATTATCTTTTTTTCTTTTGTCTGTATTTCCTTACCTTTTTCGGCAATTACAGGAATTAAGGCTGGGTTCATTTTATAAATTTTTGATATGTTTTTTTAGCTACCGAAATCGCATCTAACAAGCCTATTTCTTTTCCTGCGTATTCTTCCGAAATTTCGATAATGAACGGAATTAAATCCGGTCTGTTTTTTATTTCTGTGTTAATTTTTGACAATTGCTCCGTTGTTAATTTTTTCGCAAAAATCAATAGATTTTTCACTTTTTCGGCGGCTTCCTGTGCATTTTCAGCATCAATTTTTACTTTATATTCAAATTTTTCCATTACTCTGTAATTTCGGTGTTCGGTTCGGTTTCGGGTTCCGGTTGGGTTTCGGTTTCAAAATCCTCTGACAATTTTTCTAACAATAATTCTTTTTGTTCGGGTGATAATTTTTCGATTAGTACATCAATCTTTGTATCATCTTCTTCATTTACAGCCTCGAAATCGTCTTCGTTAACATCTTCGTCTTCCGTTGCGTTTTGTTGTACTTCTTTTTTCTCTGTAATTCCGCTTAATGGCTTGTCATTTAAGAATATGTTTAAAAGTCCGGTTAAAAGATTTTTTCCTTTTGGCAAAATTCTGCTTACCCTGTCTTCTTCGTCTTCTTCAACTTTTCTTTCTCTCTCGTATAATTCGGCTTCTTTTTGTGCGATTTGATTTTCTCGCATATCTAACAGTTGAGCACGATACTTGTTTTCAATTTCGCCAATCAATTTTGTATTTTCCGATTGTATTTTTTCAACTTGCATGCTAAGCAATCCTTCTAAACTCTTGATTTTTTCAGTAAAAAGTAATTCTTGAAAATTTGCCGTTGTTCCTTGTTTTGGCGTTCCGAACAAGCCAAAACCGTTTAATCCTGTTGTTTGATTTTGATTTTGCAATTGAATAATTTCAATTTCGTTTTCAGAATTTTGAGCGGGTAGGGCAAAAGCAAGCGTTTTAGTACCGTTGCCGAATTTCCCGTTTTGGTCTTTTTTCCCTGCTTTAATAATCAAATTGTATCCCGAATATTTTTCTTGCAAGTCTTCAATTGCATCAGACAAAGGCATTCCATTTTCTGAACTTGCTAAAACAGTTCCGAAATTTGCGTCTCTGATTTCCCAGTTTGGGGCAAGTTTCAAGCTTGAAATCAATTGCTCTTTTGAAAGTTGTATGTTATTCATCGTATTAAATTAACTTTTACGTATTTAACATTTCTCGCGGTGTTTTCTATTTGTAAATCGGATACGAATTTTAAAACAGATTCGTTTATTCCCCTTACTTCATACGCTGCCTCTTTTGATTTTAAAACCGATTTTTCTGTAATGTCTGCCGTATTAACAAAAAAAACGTATATTATTGCATTAACACAAGGAATGAAAATATTATCAAAATTTTCGTTTATATGAAAAATGTCTATTCTGTAATCGTTTTTTTGAATTGATTTTAAATCTTGCAAAATTTTCGCTAAAATTAATTCCATCTTTTTTTTCAATTAAAGTAATCATTACATTGTGTATTGCATCATATTCAGGATAACATCTACCAATTATTTTGTCGCCCTTTTTAAATGTATGCTTTATTCTTAATATTTTTGAATTTGCATCGGGATTTATTCCGTTAATCGTATGATTTATTGCTAAAATATGATTTTCAATAATCGTTTCAGATGTATTTAGACTTGCAATAGTAACTTCTTTTAAATTATGTGCATAAATTCCTATCATATTTATATCTTTCGGACACAAATATTCAAAAGTGTAATCAATTTCATTAACAAATCCACTATTTTTTGATATTAGAGTTATCATTTTTTTTGTCAAGTAAAAATACAACAATAGTATCCGGTACAACGTTTGTTGATGTTTTTGTGATTTTATATTTTTTTCCGCTTATACGTCTTTCTTCAAAAAGTGTAAAAAATCTTTCGTTTGGTGGCGTGTACGCATTTGAATTTAATAGTTGGGCTGGGGTTTCACGTGGCAATACGGTGTCCACATCAATTTTAAATTCAACTGTTGATGCCCCAAAATTACCACCTGAAACTAATATAAACATTATCCCTAAAAGGAGGTCTTGCGAAGTGTCAAAATCAGCTTCGTAGCCTGTTTGCAACATTGCGTCTGTTAATATTTTTGTCGATTGTATTTTCATTTTAAAAAACTCCTTTAATTATATTTAAAACTTTCATGCCCTCGTTTGTATTATTTAGGTAATAACAAAAATCTACACATTGACTTGCATTCATTCCGTTAATCATTTCAATAAC
Organism: Draconibacterium orientale; assembly: GCA_020721645.1. GTDB lineage: Bacteria > Bacteroidota > Bacteroidia > Bacteroidales > JAADGE01 > DYMH01. Next base: position 254 of record DYMH01000133.1, on the reverse strand, counting down.
TTCTGTATCTGATGAAATAGGGAAAGGTAATTGTGGTATTGGTCGTGATGAGTATCTGTGCTTGTTGTATATTCCTTTTGACCGTTCAGTCGCACAATGTCCGGTGTTTTTAGTTAATAGTGTTGTGTGTGTATTAATCAAATGTTTTTTACCGGCACGTAAAAATGAAAAACAAAAATTAACAATTGTCGGGTTTGTTAAAGTTTCTTCCGGGTTTATCAAAGTTTCTTCCGGGTTTATCAAAGTTTCTTCCG
>DYMH01000249.1 GCA_020721645.1 Draconibacterium orientale | reverse complement strand
TGAATTTTCATTCATAATTTATTTCGAGCACAAATACAAATGAATTTTCATTCATGAATTTGGAGCACAAACATAAATGAATTTCCATTCATTATTTATTTCGAGCACAAATATAAATAAATTTTCATTCATAATTTATTTCGAATGAATTTTTATTTATTACACCGGCACACAAAAAAAAAAAAGTGGAATGTGCATTGGACCAGACCTACCTATTCTTATGTATTTCGATGCGCTGAATCCAAATCCGGGGTCGGTTCTGCCCCTACACATCCAGTATCCGAGTAAAATGCAAAAAAATACCAAAAATCGCAAAAAATCTCGAAAAACTACATCGACGGCGGTGAAAAAATTTTGTGGACCCGGATCGAACGTGAGCTTTATGTATTTTCATCCGCTGATTCTGAATCTGAGGTTTATTTTACCCGGTGACTTTTTAAAATTTGCAAAAATTGCAAAAAACTACCAAAAATCGCAAAAAATCTCAAAAAACTACATTGACGGCGCCGAAAAAACTTTTGTGGACCCTGATCGAACGTGAGCTTTATGTATTTTCATCCACTGATTCTGAATCTGAGGTTTATTTCACCCGGCGACTTTTCAAAATTTGCATAAATTGCAAAAAACTACCAAAAATTGAGAAAAAATCTCAAAAAACTAAATTGACTTCGGTGAAAAAAATTTTTCGGACCCGGATCGAACGTGAGTTTTATGTATTTTCATCCGCTGATTCTGAATCTGAGGTTTATTTCACCCGGCGACTTTTTGAAATTTGCAAAAATTGCAAAAAACTACCAAAAATCGCAAAAAATCTCAAAAAACTACATTGACGGCGCCGAAAAAACTTTTGTGGACCCTGATCGAACGTGAGCTTTATGTATATTCATCCGCTGATTCTGGATTTGAGGTTTATTTCACCCAGCGACACTTTAAAATTTGCATAAATTCCAAAAAACTACCAAAAATCGCAAAAAATCTCGAAAAACTACATTGACGGCGGTGAAAACAATTTTGTGGACCCGGATCGAACGTGAGCTTTATGTATTTTCATCCGCTGATTCTGAATATGGGTCTTATTTCACTCGGTGATTTTGAAAGTTGCATAAATTGCAAAAAAACTACCAACAAATGCGGAAAATCGTGAAAAGCTACAGTGATGGCAGTGGAAAAAAATTTTGTGGGCCTGGATCGAGCATGATTTTCATGTATTTTCATCGGCTCAGTCTGAATCTAAGGTTTATTTGGCCCAGTGACCCTTCAGAATTCAAATAAATTGCGAAAAGCCGAGAAAAATTGCCAAAAACTGCAGTTTTAAAAATAAAAACAATTTGTTAAACACGATTGTATATGGTCCTTGTATATTTTGATGCATCGAGACGCTCATAATCTCGAACATTTATAAAAGTATATAAAATCGTGCGAAAAATACGATAAAGAATAGATTTCAGACGGTTCTTCGTTTGTAACGAATTCGCTTGTCTTCGAATGATCTATGCAATGGATGTCTTTTCCGTTTCCTGTTTTCGGCTGGTACTTCTCTTTTTAAGGTCCAGCAAAAATCTGCCATCATATTGACGTTCCAATTTCCTTGATATCTACTCTCCATTTCATTAATGTCTTGGTGAAATCGTTCTCCCTGTTCTTCACTATAATCTCCAAGATTTTCTGGAAAGTAGTCAAGGTGAGAATGTAAAAAGTGCAATTTAAGACTCATTAAGCAACCTAATTCTTTGTAATTCCGCAGCAACTCTTCAACTAAAGTCTCGTAATTCTCACTTCTACTATTTCCTAAAAAGTTATATGAAATATTTTTGAAACTTACCCAAGCTGCTCTTTCCTTGTCGTTCATATTTTCTACGAAATTCGCGTCAGCAAACAAGGTCCGAATTTGGGGTCCATCAAAAATTCCTCCTGCTAACTTAGCACTACTTATCGCGGGAAATTTTTCACTCAAGTACTGAAAACAGTCGCCATCTTTGTCCAGAGCTTTAACATACTGTTTCATGAGGCCCAGCTTAATGTGCAATGGTGGTAGCAAATATTTCGAAGGATCAATCAATGGTGTTCGTATAACATTGTGAGTACCTGGATCGAACTTTTCTCTCGTTGGCCATTTTTTCTTCGAATAATGATTTTTTCTGTCTCTACTATCCCACAAACATAAAAAG
>DYMH01000132.1 GCA_020721645.1 Draconibacterium orientale | reverse complement strand
GTGACTCCGGAGGGATTCAAACCCCCAACCCTCAGGGCCGAAACCTGATACTCTATTCAGTTGAGCTACGGAGCCGTTTTGAGATTGCAAATGTATAAAAAATTTTGATTTTATGCTTTAATATTTAAAAAAAATCATTCCGAACACGACAAAAAATAATTACATTTGAGAAATCAATACGATGTATTTTTTTAAAACCTCAATAATTTTTGAGTTGTTTGTTGAATTATAATTCTGCTTGTTTCCTTTTGTGGAATGACAAATGCAAAAAAAATTAGACTAAAAAATTGATTAATTGAAATGTTCATGTACAATCTCATAATTTTGATTTATATCTTTGTAAAAAAATGCAATGAAAGTTTCCGGGTTTACATTTATTAAAAATGCGATAATTTACGATTATCCCGTCGTTGAAGCCATTAAATCGATACTTCCGATTTGCGATGAATTTATTGTTGCTGTCGGAAAATCGGACGATAAAACATTAAAATTAATTGAAAGTATCGACAAATCAAAAATCAGAATCACGGAAACCCATTGGGACGAATCTATGCGAAAGGGCGGACGTGTATTGGCTTTGGAAACCGACAAAGCCTTTGCCCAAGTGTCAAAAAGACAGCGATTGGGCTTTTTATATTCAGGGCGATGAAGTGATGCACGAAAAATATTTGGAGCCTGTGCAAAAAGCAATGTTCGACTATAAAGATTCAAAGGATATAGACGGACTTTTGTTTAAATATCTTCATTTTTACGGTTCGTATAACTACGTAGGAACGGCTTCTGGCTGGTATAAAAATGAAATTCGCGTGATAAAAAACAATAAATCAATTTATTCGTATTGCGATGCACAGGGATTTAGAAAAAACGATAATGAAAAGCTTCACGTAAAACCTATTGATGCCTACATTTATCACTATGGCTGGGTAAAAGATCCGAAAGCTCAGCAAAAAAAACAGGAAAATTTTCACAAATTTTGGCACGATGAAAACTGGATAGAGCAAAACGTTGTGAAAGCCGAAGAATTTGATTATTTAAAGATTGTAAAAGAATTGAAACTTTTCGAAGGCGAACACCCGGAAGTGATGAAAAAACGTATCGCCGAAAAAAATTGGACTTTCGATTTCGATATTTCCTTTAATAAACGCTCATTAAAAGACAAATTTAAAGAGTTTTTGTATAAATATTTGGCTTGGGATACGAGTTACAAAAATTATAGGATTATTTGAAAAGAATCAAATTTTAAAAATTAATTGGTTTAGTTTTAATTATTTTTCGCAGATTTTTTTCTAATGTTTTAAGTTTCGGTATCAGAATTTTGTTTTCGATACGAGTGTGGTCCGATAATTCTTTTTCGAGAATAAAAAGTTCGACCAATAGGTCATTGACAATATCTTGATTCTTTGCAGGCGGAAGGTATTTAAGAATGATATTTTTAAGATCTAAAAGTTTTTCATCGATATCATCGTGATTACGTGCATATTCCGATACTGAGTAATGTTCTATGAGTTCGATTAATCGCGGTGAAATTCCCGATTTGTGATATTCTTTTTCAATTTCTACGGCATAGGGGTAAACCTCTGTTTCTTCTTTCAAGGTATGATTATTGATTTCGTTCCGGTATTTTTCGAAAAAATTGCTTATGAGTTTTAAATTTTTTTCGTGGTCAACTTCCCATTCCAATTGACTTATCAAGTGCTCGATTTTTGGTATTTTGTATTGATTGTAGTAGAGATGCGATTTATGAAGATAATCAACGGTCATTTCAATCGAAATGCTTTGGGAAGAATTTTCAGGAAACGATTCGGAATCGTGAAAAGAATTGACTATAGCAAGGAAAAAATCGACATCTACGGCGTATTCGGCACAAAGTTGTTCAACACTTTTATCGCCAAATCCCATGCGAATGCCAAAGCGTTCGATAACCGGGATTAATAAATAATCGTGCAGAACAATATCGGCAATTTTTTGTTTTGGTGTGAACTGCATGGAGTAATTTATTCGATGATGTCTTCTTTGTTTTCTGTCTGCGAACTTTCCCGATATTTTATTAAATCTCTCAATTCCGATGCCTTTTCGTAATCTTCTGCTTCGATGGCTGTTTGCATCATTTTTTTGAGTTCGTCTAGGGAATATTCGTCCATTGAGTCGGGGTTTTCGACATCAGATTCGGAGCTTTTGAATTTGCCTGTTTTATCGTCGATGAATATTCCGGCTCGGCGAATAATATCTTCTTTAACAAAAATCGGACATTTGAATCGTAAAGCCAATGCAATGGCATCGGAAGTTCGCGAGTCAATTTTTACTTTGGCATTGTCGCGCATACACACTAATTCCGAAAAAAATACACCTTCTTCCAATTTAACAATATTCACCTCAATCAATTCGATATGAAAAGCCGAAGCCATGCTGAGAAACAAATCGTGTGTGAGCGGTCGATACGGCGTAAGACCTTCCAATTGAACGGCAATTGCCTGAGCTTCACTGGTTCCGATGATTACCGGCAAGCGGCGTTTTCCGGTTTCCTCACCCAATATCAAGGCGTAAGCTCCGGTTTGGGTCTGGCTGTATGAAAGTCCTATAATATTTAATCGTATTTTTTTTTCGGGCATCTCTTTTTATGCTAATTTCAGAACACAAATATATTAATCAATAAGTGAAAAACTAATAATGAAAAGTGAAAATTTATATATGAGCCAAGTGTAGAAAGTATAAAGTTTGTCAAGTGAAAAAGTGTATATCGTTTATATTCAGTTATTTAGGTAAAATATAAATTTATGTTAAAGCCCTTATTTTCACCACGATAACTTTATAAACTTACTACTTTATAACTTTTTACACCGAACTCATATCTTCATAAATATAATAAAAATTAATGATTTTTGCTACGAAACATAGATAATACTTTGATTTTCGATTAAGTTTTTTTCGGTGTAACGCAGATACAATCGCACCAAAGTAACCACATCAGATTCGCAGTATTTTACAATACGCGATAAATCATTGTCTTCCCAATAAACACGGGCAACTTGTGAGCCATCGATGTCGTTTTTAGAACTCGGAATATCGAAAATTTGGGCTAATAAATCGAGCGAAGTGTAATGTTTGTAATCGCCGAATTTCCACAATTCCAATGTGTCGATATGGCGGATTTCCCACGGTTTCTTTCCTGCAAAATCGAGAATTTCGGGCAATGAAATTGAATTAATTAACATTCTACGTGCTATGTAGGGAAAATCAAATTCTTTGCCGTTGTGAGCACAGAGAAATTTATCCGAAGAGTTAAACGATTTTTTGAGCAATTCGCGAAAATCGAGTAAAATTTTTTTTTCGTCGTGCCCCGAAAAGGATTTGATTCTCAGGAATTTCTCTTTGTTTTCAGTAAAAAGAATGCCCACCGAAATACAAATAATTTTCCCAAATTCGGCATAAATTCCGGCACGTTGATAAATTTCTTCCGAATTGTCGTTTTCCGGTGATATATTTTTAGCTTTTTTGTCCCAAAACATTTTCATTTTTTCGGACAAATCTTCATATTTCGAAGCTTCCGGAACGGTTTCTACATCTAAAAACAAAATACGATCTTCGTTAATTTTTTTCAGCATTTTAATGAGTTCGTAAGGTCTTGAATAAAAATCAAATGGAATCGATAAAAATCTTATGTCTCAAATCTTGTGTCTTGATATTTTTTTACAAAGAAATTTGAAGATTTTTTTCGATAATAGATACTAAAACATCAATTGCCACTTCATTGTGCCCGCCTTGCGGAATAATAAGGTCGGCATAGCTTTTCGATGGTTCTATGAATTGTTCGTGCATTGGTTTTACTGAGTTCGAATAACGGTCGAGAACAACTTCCACCGAGCGTCCTCGTTCGATAATGTCGCGCCTGATTACTCTGTTGAGTCGGTCATCGGCATCGGCGTGAACAAATATTTTCATATCGAATAATTCTCGCAGTTTTTCGTCGGTTAAAACTAAAATCCCTTCAACAATAATTACATCACGCGGCTCAACGGGGTCGGTTTCTTCGGAACGCGTGCAGGTGAGGTACGAATAAATAGGCTGTTCGATAGGCTTTCCCGATTTCAGTATTTTTAAATGTTCTATCAACAGGTCGAATTCTACAGAACGCGGGTGGTCGAAATTGATTTTTTGCCTTTCTGCCAGCGGTAAATGCCCGTTGTCTCGATAATAAGAATCTTGCGAAAGAATTGCCACCTCGCCTTGTGGCAGACGTTTGATGATTTTTTTTACAACGGTTGTTTTGCCCGAGCCTGTTCCGCCTGCGATGCCGATAACTAACATAAGGTGGTTGGTTAAATGATTATGGACGTGATTTGATTTCTCAAAAATAAAGAATTAATTTCACATCGAAATTGATTTTATCAATAAAACCGAAAAAAATGTTGAAACACCTTGTGCTGTTTAAATTAAAATCGTTGCTCTCGGCTGAGGAGCGAAAAATGCGTGCCGAAGAAATAAAAACGGCATTGGAAACTTTGCCTGCAAAAATCCCAGAAATTTTATCCTTCGAAGTTGGTTTGAATGTATTAGAAAGTGAACGAGCCTACGATTTGGCTATTGTTTCCGAATTTTTCAATACCGAAACTCTGGCGATTTATTCCGAACACCCCGAACATAAAAAAGTTGTCGAATTAATTGCCTTATCGAAAGAAAATGCAGTTTCGGTTGATTATTATTTTTAGGTATTTGTTTAAAATTACTTTATTTGTCGTGCCTGAAGCTAAGAAAACCGTCTATGTTTCAAAAACCGGAAAAAAATAACTAAATTTGTAATCTAAAACATAAGAAATCAGAATAAGGGAAAAATTGACACCGGATAAATTAAAAGCAGAAGCCAAATCCTTTTGTATATCAGAATCAAAAATTATAAACAAGTCGCTTTTTGGCATAACTGATGGAAAAGCCGTAGGAACATTTATTGAGCATAAATTTCAGGAACAATTGAATGTAAAATATAGCACGACAATCGGTTCATCGGCAATCGGAATAGATTTACTCTCGAACGATATTTTGACAGACATCAAAGTTACCTCAATAAAACAGCCCCAATCATCTTGTCCGTTCAGAGACGCAAAACAAAAGATTTTCGGACTCGGATATAATTTGCTTGTTTTTGTTTACGACAAAATAGACGACCCGAAGTCAAAAACTGCAACACTCGACTTTGTAAGTTGTTCATTTATTTCAAAAGAACGAACAGCAGATTATACGACAACCTTTCGTTTACGTGAAATGGTCGAAGACAATGCGAATGCAGAAGATATTGTTGCATATTTGAATGATAAAAATATTCCTGCCGATGAAATAACTTTAAATCAGTTAGCGACTCAAATTCTAAAATCCCCTCCTGTTCAAGGTTATTTGACCATTTCAAACGCATTACAATGGCGATTACAATATTAACGTGTTGTAATGCTTGATAAATCTGTTCGGGGAATAAGTAAAATTATTGATAAGCTTACGAAATAATGAGAATATTTGAAGCAAATATTTCATATCAGGTTTGTACATTTATAGAAGAATGTTTAAAAAATACCTCTTCTTTTGAAATTGCAAATAAAAAAATGTATGATGCCTGCGGTATCACTACTTTTTTTGAAAATAATTATGATTTTCAAACCCTCCGAGAGTCTGTTTCAGCGGTAAATATAAATTCAGTTCAAGAGCCTGACCGTGCAGAATATGGAGATTTTCAGACAAATATTGATTTGGCAAATAAGGTTGCACGGCAATTACGTTTAAAAAATATTTCGCCGCAAATTGTAATTGAACCCACATGCGGAAAAGGCAATTTCATCATAGCGTCGTTATCAAACTTTAAAGCAATAAAAAAAATTATCGGAATTGAAATTTACAAGCCTTATGTTTGGGAAACAAAATTTAGTATTCTAGATTTTTTTATTTCCAATCCAAATGAAGGTAAACCCGAAATTACAATCAATCACAGCAGCGTTTTTGATTTTGATTTTAAAAGTATTTCTAAACAATTTTCATTAGAAAATATTTTAATTATTGGCAATCCACCTTGGGTAACAAATTCAAAATTAGGAAGTTTAAACTCATCAAATTTACCTCAGAAATCAAATTTTAAAAATCAAAATGGATTAGATGCCATGACAGGTAAAGGCAATTTTGATATTGCAGAATACATAACCTTAATGCTTTTTGATGCCTTTCAATTACATAATGGGCATTTGGCGTTATTGGTAAAAAACTCGGTAGTTAAAAATATTGTATTCGACCAAAAAGACAAACAATACAGAATCAGTGAAATTGAGAAATATTCTATTGACAGTAAAAAAGAGTTTAAAGTCTCAGTCGAAGCGTCTTTGTTGTCTTGTAAACTGAATTCTATCCCAAGCATTGTTTGTAATGAATTTAATTTTTATGATTTAAAGAGTAATTTTAATTTTGGCTGGCTTCATTCCAAATTCGTATCAAATATTGATTACTATAATGAAACAAAAAATATTGACGGACTTTGTCCTTTTGAATGGAGACAAGGGATTAAACATGATTGTTCAAATATAATGGAATTAGAAAGGAGCAATGGACATTTCATAAACAAATTATCCGAAGAAATTATACTTGAAGAAGATTTAATATTTGGTTTTTTAAAAAGTTCTGATTTAAAAAATACAGTCATTAAAAATACCAGAAAACATACTATCGTAACACAAACAAAAGTAGGACAAGAAACATCATATATTCAGTTTTTATATCCGGCAACATACACCTATTTGAAAAAAAATATTTCGTATTTTCAAGCAAGAAAATCAAGTATATATATTGGAAAACCTCAATTTTCAATTTTTGGTATTGGCAAATATTCTTTTAAATCGTATAAAGTCGCAATTTCAGGATTGTATAAAACGTATCATTTCACATTGGTTTTACCGCAAAATGATAAACCTGTAATGTTAGATGATACGTGTTATTTCATAGGTTTTGATAGAATAGAATTTGCTGTTTATGCAATAATTCTTTTAAATGATAAAAAGACAGAAGAATTTTTAAAATCAATCACATTTTCCGACTCAAAGAGAGTTTTCACAAAAGACCTTTTAATGCGTTTAGACTTGTTAAATCTTGCCACGTTAATTTCGCAAAAAGAAATTGATGAACAGATATTTTTATTAAACAACAAGTATGGTTTAAATATTAACCTTTCACAATGGGACAATTTTATTAATGAAATGGTACCTAAGACAGAAAAACAGGCAACAATATTCTGAAAAAAACATAACATTAAAAAGTGTTCTACCAAAAACGTTTCATTAATTTTTAAGTAATGCAGTCTGCCAGGATTTTTGTATCGGATGGCGTGAAAATGCTCCGCAATCGCACCCGATAGTTATTTTTCAACATTTGTTTTGTAAATATAGAAAGGAAAATTTTTATTTACCGGATTCATTTTTTGAAATAGTGCATCGACAAGGCTCGATTTAATGCGGGTTTCGTATTTAAGATCGGGAAATATTTTCCGCATTCGCGACACGCGGACTTCAAGATTTTTATCGTCATAAAACAAAACATAATCGGGCTGTGAATCTTTGGAAACAGACAAAAAATATTCGGGTTTGTAGATTTTAGTTACAAATTTTGATGTGTGTTCGCAGTAACTTTCGGCTATTGTATCCGGATTTTCAACTTGCGGAAGCAGATATTGAAATCCTTGCTTGCCGGCATAGAAAAACGGCAACATATTCACATTTGTTCGGTTTGAGTCTTCACTCAATATCACGGCAGGTTTTTTGTTGTAGAAATAATACATGCTTTCCACTCGTGCACGTTTTTGATATGAAAATGTGAACAAAATTAATGTCGGAATATTCAAAATCCAAAAGAATTTTATCGAAAATGAGGTCAATTTTGCCCAGCGAGTCTTGTTTTCGGAATTTTCGGCAAATTCGCTCCAACCGATAATTCCCAAAATTGCAAACATCGGAATGACGGTGAAAACAAAGCGTTCTTGTTTGTTGGGAAATAAATTATGGAACAATATGAATAAAAATGTCGGCAGAAAAATCAGTATGTATTTTTTCCACGATTTAAAAAATCCGAAAAGCATCAACAAACCAAGCGGAACGCTGAAAACAAGAGTCAGAACCAAAATATACATGAATTGATTATTGACTCCGTAGTCGTTTTTATATTGCCAATTGTAGGTGATATAGCCGCCAAGTTCTGCAAACGGTCGGCTCCAAATAAAAAAATCCACAAGTCCCTGAACCAAAAGAATTGAAACGGCTGTTCCCAGAGCGACCGAAAACATTCCCTTTATTTGTCGTGCAAACAACAAACTTAATCCTACACCGCCGGTAAAAATAATTGTTTGAAACCGTATCGAAAACGCCAAGCCAAGCAATAAACCTGCTAAAATAAAGGACTGAATTTTTATTTTGTCGTCTTTTATTAATATCCACAAAGCCCAAAGTAACAGAGGACTTGCGACTACTTCAACCAAATTCCGGACACTGAAAACGGGCATAAACCACGCGGCGGACAATATCAAGGCAACGGTTAGGGCATTTTTTTCGGAACTGATTTTTCGTGTTATCTTATAGCCAAACCAAACCGTGAGCATAGAAAACAAGGCGTGTAATAATCTGATAATAAGCATTTTTATCTGCGGATTGTCGATATGCAGGAAATTCAAACTTTTAAATATCAGAAAATGAGTTCCGACATAAAAAAAACTGTGTCCTTCGGGCGACGGATTGCTCTGGTTCCACGGAAGCCAATTGTTGTAATCGCCACCGTCTGCCCAAGATTGAGCCGCTTCAACAACCAAAAAATGATCATCGTGCATCATGTATCCTTTCGAAAATACGGCTGCCGAAAGTCTTAATATAACGGCAAGTAACAAAATGATTTTCAGAGGATTTTGAGCGATATAAGTTTTTATTCCGAATTTTTCCACAAGATCTTATTTATTATTGTTGTTAGAATTATTATTGCAAACTACTACAGATTATGAGTTTCTTACATTGATGGGGTATTATCATTTTCTTGGGTCTTGCATCTCAAATCTCGTATCTGTATTATTTCAAAAGATTAAAAATTCTTTTTTCACTTTTTGTTTCAGTCTGTTAAAGTCGATTTTATGTCCGGTCTCATTTTGTATTGATGTTACTCCCTTTTCCGTAAATCCACACGGATTGATATGTTTGAAATACGACAAGTCGGTATTCGCATTCAGAGCAAAACCGTGCATGGTGATGTTGTGCCCAACTTTTACGCCAACAGCACAAATTTTTCGTTCGTTTGGTTTGCCTACATCTAACCAAACTCCCGAAGCTGTTGCCGAATGTTCGCCGTAAATTTCGTAATCCTCCAAAACTCTGATAATCAAATCTTCGAGCCGCTGAACATATTCTTTTGTTCCGATTCGGAACAAATCCAAATCGAAAATCGGATAGCCCACCAATTGTCCCGGACCGTGATATGTTATATCGCCGCCTCTATCGGTTTGGAAATACGAAGCTTGTATGGTTTTCAAAAAATTGTCGTTTACCAATAAATTCGATTGTTTACCGTGTTTCCCAAGCGTATAAACATGTGGGTGTTCGCAAAAAAATAATTTATTGTCGGTTGCAAATCCGCTTATTTTTTTTGCAACAGTATTTTCAAAATATTCGGTTTGCTTTTCCAAAGCCACCTGATAATCAATCAATTCCAAATCTTCAAACTGTATTTTTCGCATCTGCTTCGTGATATTTCAAACTAATTAACAATTATCAATTATTAATCATCAATTATCAATTATCAATTAATCATTATTTTACGTGTTTTTCGGCGTGATACGATGAACGAACCAAAGGACTGCTTTCAACGAAATCAAATCCTTTTTTCAAGCCGATTTCTTCCCACTTTTTAAAAATATCAGGGTGGATATATTCCTGAACTTCAATGTGTTTGGGTGTCGGTTGCAGATATTGTCCGATTGTGAAAACTCGACAACCGGCGGCTCGCAAATCGTCCATTGTTTCAACAACTTCGTCGAAGGTTTCGCCCAAACCTACCATGATTCCCGATTTTGAAATCACTCCGTTTTCCGATAAATATTTAATAACCGACAAGCTGGTGTCGTATTTTGCACGACTGCGTATTTGCGGGGTCAATCGGCGAACAGTTTCCAAATTATGAGAAATTACTTCCGGTTTGGCATCTATCACTTTTTGAACCGGTTGCATATCACCATCAAAATCAGGAATTAAGGTTTCTATTGTCGTTTGCGGATTCTGCAATTTAATTTCGCGAACAGTTTCGTGCCAAATTCCGGCTCCTTTGTCGGGCAAATCGTCGCGATCGACCGATGTCAGAACGCAATGTTTCAATTTCAAAAGCTTTACCGATTCAGCCACATTTTTCGGCTCATTCGTATCGACTTGCTCGGGTTTTCCGGTTTTTACGGCACAAAATTTACAAGCACGTGTGCAAATATCGCCCAAAATCATAATAGTTGCCGTTCCTCTGTCCCAACATTCGCCCAAATTCGGGCATTTGCCGCTTGTACAAATCGTATTCAGTTTATAACGATTTATTATTGAGTGAACTTCCGAATAATTTGAGTGTTGAGGAAGCCGTATTTTCAGCCAATCGGGTTTCCGGCGGCTGTTGGATTTTTGTTGAATTTCCATTCGCAATTTTTATTGCAAAAGAAGTAATTTTTTAAATGAAAATCGAAGAATTTCAAAAATCAATAGTTTTCTTTTTTTAGAAAATATTTAGTTCAATTTATTTTCGGAATCACTGATATTTATATTAATTTGTATATTTAGAGTCTGTATTTAAAGTAAAAAAAGTGAAAATAAATTTGCATACATTAT
>DYMH01000248.1 GCA_020721645.1 Draconibacterium orientale | reverse complement strand
GATTTGATAATTTTGCAAATATAATCGCCATGCGGCTTATTATACCGGACTCATAAATACAAACACATATTATTTCTTAAAAAAAAGATATAAAAATAAAAAATTTCTTGTTTAGAATAAATCTAAATTCGTAAATTTGCCTCAAATAATAAATATAATAGTAACCCAACGAATATATGAAATACAGCATCGATAGCATTTTACAAGTTCTTAAAAAAGTAGAAGACCCTGAAACAGGAAAAGACTTAATTAGCCTGAATGCAATATCATCTTTGGAAAGCGAAGACTCAAAGATAAGTTTTTCGCTGGTTTTGGCACCAAAAAATCCTTTTGTTAAATCATTGGAAAAAGCTTGTGTTAATATTTTAAAAGCGGAGTTTGGCAATACGACCGAAATTATCGTAAAATCGACTCCTAAAATTGAAGCCCTTAAAATTTCAATCGGGCGAAAAGACGACTTTCAGGTACTACCCGGCGTAAAAAACATATTGGCAATCGCTTCGGGCAAGGGAGGCGTAGGGAAATCGACAGTTGCCGCAAATTTAGCTGTTGCCTTAGCACAAACCGGTGCAAAAGTTGGTTTGTTGGATGCCGATATCTTTGGACCGTCTCAACCTAAAATGTTTGGCGTTGAAGGAATACAACCTCAAACTACAAAAATCGACGGAAAAATATTCATCCTTCCGATTGAAAAATACGGCGTCAAACTTTTATCAATCGGTTTTTTTGTGAAACCCGAAGATGCTCTGATTTGGAGAGGTGCAATGGCAACAAGTGCAATAAAACAACTCATTAACGAAACACTTTGGGGCGAATTAGACTATTTTCTTATCGACCTACCGCCCGGCACAAGCGATATTCATCTTACAATGGTTCAGACAGTTCCTGTTACGGCTGCCGTTATTATCAGCACGCCGCAAGATGTTGCTGTTGCCGATGCAATTAAGGGTTTGTCGATGTTTAAAGCCGATAAAATTGAAGTCCCTGTTATAGGACTTATCGAAAATATGGCATGGTTTACTCCGGCAGAACTACCTGAAAACAAATATTTCATTTTCGGCAAAGACGGATTAAAAAAATTAGCCACCCGAATGCAAATTCCACTACTCGGACAAATTCCTCTGGTACAAAGCATTTGCGAAGACGGCGACAATGGTAAACCTTCTGTCCTTGATATTCTTTCTCCGCAAGGGAAAGCATTCGCAGAATTAGCTGTTAATGTGGCAGCTGGTATCGAAGAGAGAAACAAAACCCTTTCTCCGACACAAAAGGTAGAAATAAATCCCGATGCAAGTTGTCATTCATAGAAATTTGTCGAACACACTGAATTAAGACAACTTAACCAAATGGAAACATCAACGAAAGAAATTCTCGAAGAAAAAATTTTAAAAGTGTTGGAAGCTGTGAAGCCATACTTGCAGGCAGACGGAGGAGACATCAGTTATATCAACCTCACAGACGATATGACGGTTCAAGTTCAACTTCACGGAGCCTGCAATTCGTGCCCGATGAGCATTCAAACACTAAAATTCGGAGTTGAACAAGCTCTGATTAATGCTATCCCGGAGATAAAAAATGTTGAAGCTGTTGATTTTTCAATGTAATCTTTTATCTTTGTCAGTTCAACTATAAAAGAAAATAACAATGGCTCAATCAGAAAAAGAATTTATGTCGGAAGCCATACGTTTGGCAACGGAAAGTGTAAAAAACGGTGGCGGTCCATTTGGTGCAGTAATTGTTAAAGACGGAGAAATTATCGCAAAATCGTCAAACAGCGTTACTAAGGATAACGACCCTACGGCTCACGCCGAAGTAAACACGATACGAAAAGCTTGTAAAGCACTACAAACTTTCGACTTGTCGGGCTGCACAATTTACACTTCCTGCGAACCTTGCCCTATGTGTTTTGGTGCCATTCATTGGGCTCGATTGGATAAAATATACTACGCCAATACCAAAGCCGATGCAAAGAACATCGGTTTCGATGATTCTTTTATATATGAAGAAATTGCTAAACCTTACGAGAAACGGACAATTCCGAATATTCAAATTTTCCGTGATGAAGCCATGGTTAGTTTTCGTTTGTGGCAAGAAAAAACCGATAAAATTGAATATTAACGGTTTATGTACATGACAAAAATTTAAAAATACTGATATTTAGCACATTAATTCCTGTTGCAAGGA
>DYMH01000131.1 GCA_020721645.1 Draconibacterium orientale | reverse complement strand
TATAAATTTTAATGAAACATTAATAAAAAATGCAATAACAAGAATCGTAAATAATCTATAATCTTTGCGTTTCTGCGTCTTTGCGAGAAAAAAAATCCATGAAATCATATCGAAAAGAACTTTGGTTCGACACCCACAGTCGCCGACAATTTATCAACATCACACCCGAAATCAGAAAATGTCTGACAGAAAGCGGCATTCGCGAAGGTTTATTGTTGGTTAATGCAATGCACATTACATCGAGTGTTTTTATAAATGACGATGAATCGGGCTTGCATCAAGACTTTGAGAAATGGCTCGAAGGTTTGGCACCCGAAAAACCGTATTCGCAATACAAACACAACGGTTTCGAGGACAATGCCGATGCTCACCTGAAACGAACAATCATGGGACGCGAAGTGGTGGTTGCCGTAACGGGAGGCGAAATGGATTTCGGACCGTGGGAGCAAATATTTTACGGCGAGTTCGATGGCAAACGAAAAAAAAGAGTTCTCGTGAAAATTATCGGAGAGTAAAAAGAATGTCATAAAAATTACATATTCAGATAATTTTTTCTCAATTTTGAAGTTTATATAAACAAGAAATTAACCAAACAGGAATCAAATATTTATTTTTGATTTGATTCAATATCACCAAACATGAAACAAATCGGAATCTTCTTATTTGTTGTGCTTTTAGCTGCACAAATGTCTTATACGCAGGAAGTTAAATTGCAGAATTTGCGAGATTATGATCGAAAAATTCTCCATTTCGGCTTTACGGTCGGCTTAAATTCTGCAGATTTTTACATACGAAACAGTGATAATTTTTTTAATGTACGAGAAATTGGTGAAATTTATTCGATTGAAAATACGCAAAGTGTCGGTTTTCATTTAGGTCCTATTTCTAATTTGCGGTTAAGCGACAATTTTGATTTACGTTTTCTTATCGACCTCACCTTCGCTCAAAGAAATCTGACATATCTCGTTTTGCGAGATACAACGGTAGAAGGAAACTACGTTTTCGATTATCACGATATGAAACTCGCATCAACTTTTATCGAATTTCCGTTGTTGTTGAAATATAAAGCAAAGCGAATCAATAATTATCGCCCGTATCTGATTGCCGGCGTTAATTACAAAATGGATTTAGCATCGAAAAAGAAAATTAAAGAAGAAGAAATGCCAAAAATACGGCTGCAACAAAGCGATTTTTATTACGAAATTGGTTTTGGAGTCGATTTTTATACACAATATTTCAAATTTACACCCGAATTGAAATTCGGAGTCGGAACAATGAACGTAATGGTCGGCGACAACACACAATACACATCGAGCATCAAATATTTGAAGTCAAATGTATTTATGCTTTCGTTCCATTTTGAATAAATAATCGCAGAACCGAAAAAAAACATTTACAAGATATTAAAAAAATCAAAATATTAAATATCTTTGCAAGCTCAAACTTATACACAAAAATATGTATTTAGATTCAACCAAGAAATTAGAAATTTTCGAGAAGTACGGAAAGTCTAATAAAGACACCGGTTCCGCCGAGAGCCAAATAGCTTTATTTTCCACCCGTATCTCGCACCTCACCGAGCATCTGAAAACCAATAAAAAAGATTTCGGAACTCAACGTGCGTTATTACAGTTGGTCGGAAAACGAAGAAAATTATTAAATTATCTCAAGCATATCGACATCGAACGCTATCGTTCCATTGTCAGCGCTCTCGGATTGCGTAAGTAACACGAAAAAAGGCATGTTTCATGCCTTTTTTTTTGATTTGTTTTCAAAACTTAGCTTCAATTTTGGCAATTAAAATATCTGTATCAAAAAATAAATTAATAAAAGACTATTCATATAAACGAGAGATTTTTCAATCGGAAAAATCTTAAATCTCAAAATTTAAAGAAGATGAACATTTTTAACAAGACAATTGAATTGGGCGACGGTCGCACAATTATTATCGAAACCGGAAAATTGGCAAAACAAGCCGATGGCTCTGTCGTTGTTCGACAAGGAAACACAATGCTTTTAGCCACCGTGGTGTCGGCACAAGATGCGAAAGACGATGTTGATTTTATGCCGCTTTCGGTGGAGTACAAAGAAAAATTTGCAGCAGGCGGTCGCTTTCCCGGCGGATTCCGTAAACGCGAAGCTCGCCCCGACGATGCCGAAATTCTCACATCACGATTGGTTGATAGAGTTTTAAGACCTTTGTTCCCAAGTGATTATCACGCCGAAACATTTGTTACCATCGAATTAATATCCGCAGAAAAAGATATAATGCCCGATGCCTTAGCCGGTTTGGCAGCATCGGCAGCTATGATAGTGAGCGATATTCCGTTTGCAGGTCCGATTTCCGAAGTTCGCGTTGCAAGAATCAACGGAAAATTGGTACTCAATCCCACATTCAGCGAATTGGAAGAAGCAGATATCGATATCATGGTTGGTGCAACATACGACAATATTATGATGGTAGAAGGCGAAATGTCGGAAGTTTCGGAGGCTGATATGATTGCAGCTTTGAAATTTGGGCACGATGCCATCAAAATTCATTGCAAAGCCCAAATGGAATTAGCCGAAATGGTCGGTTCTACAACAAAAAGAACTTATTGCCACGAAAATAACGATGAAGAACTTAAAAAACATCTGACAGAAACGGTTTACCAAAAAGTATTCGATACTGCCAGAATGGCTCTTCCGAAAGTAGAACGAATCGAAGCCTTCAAAAAAATCAAAACCGATTATTTAGAAACTTTGGGTGAAGAAGCCGATAATAAGAAAAAACTCGTTGATAAATATTATCACGATATCCATAAAGAAGCAGTTCGTAACATGGTTTTAACCGATAAAATCAGACTCGACGGACGCACACCAACCGAAATTCGTAAAATTTGGAGCGAAATAGATTATCTGCCCATGGCACACGGTTCGGCAATTTTCACACGCGGCGAAACACAATCGCTCACAACCGTAACTTTGGGAACGAAACTCGACGAACAAATTATCGACCAAGCTCTGCGACAGGGGCGCGAACGCTTTTTGTTACATTATAATTTTCCTCCCTACTCGACAGGAGAAGCTCGTCCGAACAGAGGAACCGGTCGCCGCGAAATTGGGCATGGAAACTTGGCTCACCGAGCTTTGAAACGTATGTTGCCCTCGCGACAGGACAATCCTTACGTAATTCGTGTGGTTTCCGATATTTTGGAGTCCAACGGTTCGTCGTCCATGGCAACCGTTTGTGCCGGAACATTGGCTTTGATGGATGCAGGAGTAAAAATTAAAAAACCTGTTTCCGGTATCGCAATGGGTTTAATTACCGATGCTTCAAAGAATTTTGTTGTTCTTTCGGATATTTTGGGTGATGAAGATCATTTGGGTGATATGGATTTCAAAGTAACAGGAACTCGCGACGGAATTACGGCTTGCCAAATGGATATTAAAGTCGATGGATTGTCGTACGAAATTCTTGCACTCGCTTTGGAACAGGCAAAAGCCGGCAGAATGCACATTCTGGGTAAAATACTCGAAACCATTTCCGAACCGCGTGCCGAATACAAACCGCACGTTCCCGGAATTACAATGATGATTATTCCGACAGAAAATATCGGAGCAGTTATCGGTCCGGGCGGAAAAATCATTCAAGAAATTCAAAGCAGCACGCAAACAATTATCACTATTGAAGAAATCAACGGACACGGCGAAGTTACAATTTCCGGACCCAATCAAGATTCTATCGAAGCTGCTTTGGCACGTATTCGTTCAATTGTTGCCGTACCGGAAGTAGGCGAAATTTATCGCGGTAAAATAAAATCAATCGTTGCATTTGGTGCATTTGTCGAAATATTTCCGGGAAAAGAAGGACTTCTTCATATTTCGGAAATTAGCCACGAGCGTATCAACAAAGTTGAAGATGTGTTGAAAGACGGACAAATGGTAGAAGTTAAACTTATCGGCGTGGATACCAAAACCGGTAAAATGAAACTTTCGATGCGCGCTTTGTTGCCGAAACCTGATAAAAAAGCCGAATAATTATCGTTTGATTAATTGATTTTTTGATGTGTTTATAGTCTTCATTATCAAATAGTTAATTATTATACAAAGTTCAATTTATACCTGTGTGCAGTATAATATTCGACAACAAACAAAAAACCCACAAAATATTGTGGGTTTTTTGTTTGTTATAAAGTATTAAAATCAATTATCAATTTTCTACTATAAAACAGCTTCCAAAGCATCTATATATCCGTAGCCGAAATTAGAATCTCTGTTAGGATATAAACTTGCTGATTGTTTCATTTTGTCGAGAATTTGTGAGCGCGTCCACGTTGGGTGTCGAGCCCAAACAAGTGCTGCTATTCCGGCAGTAGTTGCTGTGGCGACCGATGAACCGCCTACATACGATTTTTCGTTGGCGTAAAAACCCAGAGTTACCGAAGTGCGGTTGGCATCGTTGGCTCTTTGCATGATAACTGCGAAATCTATTTTCGAGCCTTTATGGCAAACATCACATTCGGTATAGCCAGCTCCGTCTTCAATTCCCGTAACAGCAACACATTCTGCCATCCAAGCCGGGAAAATGACACCTGTCCAGTTGGTGAAATTTGTCGATGTGCCGCCTGCGGCGAAAATAAGTTTTCCTTTGGAGTAAGCATATTTAACGGCATCTGAAATTTTTCCGATAGAAATAATGTGACCAATCGACATGCTGATAATTTTAACATCTGTTCTGTTTCCCAGAGCTTTAAGTGCTGTTGCAACACCGTTTTGTTCGTGGTAGCCGTCTAAAACAACGTCTCCTGTTGCACGGTAAGCAACTAAGTTGCAATTATATGCTACGCCGGTTGCCATGTAATTATTGTTACGAGGTGATGAAATGGTGGCAGCCATGAGGGTGCCGTGTCCGCATTTGTCGCTCGGTCCGTCGGTTGTTGTGCTCCAAGGCCACCACGAATCTACAAAGACACCGTATTTTTGAATCGTTCGTCCGGAAGAATATCCATCGTTAAATTCACTGCCAAGCAAAGGTTGGTCGGGGGAAACGCCGGTATCGACCAAGCCTACCGTGATGCCGGCTCCTGTACTGTAATTCCATGCCGAAGGAATGTTGTGTTTTGTATAAGTCCATGAAACTAAACAGTTTGGTGCTACTGTTGTGTAGTCGGCAGTATTAATAACGTCAGATGTTTTATCGCAACCTGAATCGCTTTTGTAGCTGCTCGAATAGGCAAAAAATTCATATCCCGAAGGCTCAATATATCGAATATTATTCAGACTTCGGACTTTTTGCAGAGTTTCCATATTTTCAATTTTCAAATCGATGTAATTTAAAATTTCGCCATCGAATAATGAAATATCCGTTGCACTGATTTTTTTTCCGGATAGTTCAGATTCTGTTTTTGCGACAAAATCTATGATTTCATTTTTTATTTTTATTACCGAAGCATCTTTACCTGTGGAATATTCCGATTTTCCGAAACCAATGGTTATAATGTTGTTACCGTGGTAAATAGCACTCCATAATACGATATCAGGAGCTTTTGTCCATTCAAAATTACCGGTAAATTCAATTTCTTTTTCGATAAATGCGTTGATTTGGTCGGGAGTCATTAATTTTTGTGAAATACTTTTATCTGTTTTCACTAATTCGACATCTTTTGTGTCTTTTGAACACGATGCCCAAAATAGAACAAGTGCAATTAAAACATAGTAACTTTTTCTCATGATTTTTAGTTTTTAAATTTGATAATTTGGTATTAAACACTTAAAAAAATCATTTCAGTACTCTCGTTTTTACAACGGAGTGTTTCCCGGAGTTTCTTGTTTTGTGGTAAAAATCGTTTGTGTTATCTTTTGTTTATATTTACCAATTGTCGCTATTTTACCGGATAATAGAATATGTAATTATTGAAATTATTGCATATTACAAATAATTTTTGAATCTACAAAATATCCGTTAAAGATTGTCGGCAAGGTTATCTGTTATTTAGTTTATTGTCTTTTTTGCGTAACAATTCTCGTTTCCAATTTTGATATTCCTTGTAATATCTGCCTTCGAAATTATTTTCGGGGCTACCGGCGGGGGCTGCTATTAAAATGGCATCGGGATTCAGCAGAAAGTAACTCGGATACACGCGGATATTGTATTGTTTCAATAATTTTTTGTCGTTACAGTATAAAAATGTCCATGTGTAATTATTGTTTTCAGTAAATTTTTTCATATCCGAAATTTTACCTCCGTACCAAACTGTAACTATTTCTAATAAATCAATTTTTTGCTCGTACAAATTTTTCAACAAAGCAATTTCTTTAATCGAAGTATAGCTGTCGGGCGAAAAAAAACTGAGATACACAAATTTCCCCGAAAAATCGGGAAGGCTCATTTTTTTGCCTGCTTGCGAAACCAATTGAAAATCGGGTGCCGCATTACCGTTTATCAGTTTTGTGGAATTTGTAACAAAATCTGTTGCAATATTTTTAGAGATGGTATTTTTAGCTTTTTCTGATGCCTGAATCAATATTTGGGTGATATTTTTCTTCATATTTGGTTCTTTGAAGAACAGTTTTTTCAGACTGTTAATCAAGAGAAATTCTCTGAAATCTGTATTTTGAAATAAAGAGTCTTCCGACAAAATATCATTGAGCAGTGACCAGCTTTTAGTGTCAATTGCTTGATATAATTTAAGGGGATTTTCCGCTGTGTCGAACCAATTCCCAATTATTTGATTGAAGGCATCGTTGTAGGCAGGATTGTCGAATTGGGGGGCACCGTTGAAATATTCGCGAATTAATTTTCGTGGATTGTGTTGATAGCTTTGAAATTTTAATATTGCCGATTCGTATCTAATGTAATCATCTAAATAATAATTTGTTCCGGAGGGAAAACCGGCGTTTAGTTCTTCAATAAGTTTTTTTGCAAGTGAAGGATTAGGTTTATTGGCAAAATTCTCGAAAAGTTTCTCGAAAACTGCATTATATTGACCGTCGAATTTGGAAATCTGCGTATTCAAGTCGGTTTGGTCGGCATTCGGCATTCGGATAAAAAAGTCTTGCATCGAAAAATATGGATTGTACAAATCCGATATATTTTTTTGTGTTTTTTGAGGAAGTACAACGATGTACTTTTTGCCGGGTTCGGCAAAAAGTTGTCCTCTGAAAACAATTAAATCCACATAATAACATTTGGTTTTATCCGCAGTAATTGAAACTGAAAAATTACCCGCCGAATCGACAATTGCTTTTATTTCATCGGATTTTTTAAAGGTGATATAATCTCTATACGAGTAAAAAATCAAAGTATCACCGGCATACGATTTGGCGTTGCCGCTGATTTCCGTGTTTTGAGCAAAAACAAAAACTGCTTGGGAAATAAAAACTAAAAAGATACTGATTTTTTGCATGGAAATTTCATTGTCGGTGATTTTTGAAAAGCAGACCGAGTTCGGTCCGAAATTTATAAAGTTGAAAGTTTACAAAAATATCTTACTGAAAATCATTATTGTCCGATAAAAAAAATAAATCTAAATAGTATGTTCTGTAACATAAAGATATTTATACAATTAATATGTGTGGCTAAAGCCAAAAAGAGTTTTTGTATAACTAACAATCAACACATCAGCACAATAATATCAATCAATCGGATTTCAAATTTTCGATTTCACGTTCAAGGAGTTTTTCTTTGGTGATATCGATTCCTATACACAGAATTTTAATGACATTCCCGTCGAAATCCTTGATGGGTGTAAACGTTTCGGCAAGCCACAATTCGAGGTCGTTGCGTTTGAGATAATAGTCTTTTTGGCGTTGAATTCCGTTTCGTAAATCGCTCCAAAAACCATTGTACCACGTTGAAGTTTCTTTGGATTCGTGAATCAGTTCGGCGTGCGATTTTCCGATGAGTTCTTCTTTTCGTGTGCCGAATATTTCAAAATTCTTTTGATTGATGTCGATAACTTTTTCGTCTGTTCCGTAAAATGTAATGGAAGCCAAAGACATCATTGCTGTCAAAATATCTTTGTTTTCTTGTTCGCGAAGGTTTGAAATAATTTGAATTTCACGCATTTGTTCGATGGTATCTTTCATTTCAATTTCCTTGGCGGCAAGTTCTTCCGATTGTTTTTGCGATTGAGCCAACAGTATCGAGGTTTCGGCACTGCTGCTGAAAGTGGAAATAGTTGATGCGATGCGTTCACTGACATTTTTCAGAAATTCGATTTGATAATTGTCTATCGTTTTAAAAGAAGCGAGTTCCAAAACGCCGTAAACCGAATTTTCAAAAATTAAAGGCGAAATAATTAAAACCGTGGGATTTTCTTCGCCTAAGCCCGAATTTATAAAAGTATATCCCTGAGGAACATCGGTGATATAAATCAATTCTTTTTCTTGGGCACAACGCCCTATCAAACTTTCGCCAAATTCGATTCGGGCTTCTAAATATTTCTTTTTTTCATAAGCATACGCCGCTTTGAGTTCGAGGATTTGGCGGTTTTCTTGATTTTTTTCAACAAAAAATATTGCCGCCTGCGATGCTTCCAAAATTTTTGCAACACGGCTGATGATTCTGTAAGCCAGCTCTCCGACATCAGCATACGTTCGTTGAAGAATTTCCGAAACATCGGCAATGCCTTCGCGAATCATGTTGCGTTTTTCTTGCTCTAAATCTCTTTTTCGGCGTTCGACTTCCGAATTTTGTAGGTTGGAACGCATTGCAACCAATGCGTTACCCAGAATATCCTGTTCGCTCACGGCTTGAAATTTCTCATCGAAATTGCTGTTCCCGATTTCGATGGCGAAATTCGCAGTTTGGTTCAGTGTGTCGATTAATTTATTGAGCGATTCAGCCATCAGACCGATTTCGTCATGCCGATTCAGACGGATTTTATTTTTCAAAGATATTTCGCCCTTGTCCAATTTTTGTAACACTTCGATGGTTTTTTTCATGGGAATCGTGATTGAACGGGACACGAAAAAAATGACAATACTCAACATCAAAAATCCCAACAAAGCAGCCGTGATGATGATAAAATAATTTTTATCGGCTTGTGCCGTAATCATTTCGATGGGAAGAGTGATTCCGACACTCCACGGTGTATTCGACTCTCCGATATGTACCGGTGAAAATGTTGTATAAGCAATGATTTCACCGTTTTCATCGATATTTTCAACAAAAAAAGATTCTCCTGCTTGTATTTTTTCGAGAATATTTATGGAATTTTTTATGGTGATGTTTTTAACAATTGATTTCCCAACTATTTTTTTATTGTGATGTGCAGTAATTGTGCCATTGAACGATACCAGAAACAGAGAGCTGCTGTCAGATGAAATTTTGTCTATTATAATATTTTGTAAATCAGTTAATTGAACATCAATTCCCACCAAACCTTTAAAATTGCCATCGGTTATTATTTTAGCAACCAAACTTGTTTCGAGTATCGAATCTTTGCTGTTATTGTAGGTGAAAAAATAAGGGTCGGTGATAAATTCCTCATTTTTAGCTATTTTAATTTGATAATAGAGGCTTTGGGGTTTATGACCTTTCAAGTCGAGGCTGTCGGTTTGCATTTCGATGCCTAAGTTCTTTTTCACAAAGATATTCCGAATACGTCCGAAGGGTTTGGTCCAAGTATTGTCCACTGCCGATAATTCCCAAGAAACCCAGGTTGCAGTAAAATGTTTGTTTTCTTTGAGGCTGTTTTCGAGAACATAATCGTAGATAGGCGTCCGTGTGCTTGCAGATGTTTTTTGAAAACCCGAAAATCCATCGGCTATTGTTCGTGCCATCGACATATCTTTGTCCAAAGATGCTTTTATCAAATTCGATGCTTGTTTGGCGTATAAATCGGCAATGCGTCGCGAATTTTTCAGCTCTGTATTTCTAAAATTTGTTCCCAAAAAAATCACCAGCACAGTAAAAAATGCTCCGGCTACCGACATTATGGAAAAAAATATTTTTCCTCTGATTTTCATTTTCCGTAATTAATTTCCGATTTTTATGTTTATAACGTTAAATGGCGGCGGTAGGTGTCTGAATTGTATTTTTTTTTGCTTCAATCAATGTTGTCCCTAAGCCGACAATTAGTGTTTTATTTATTTGGTTAAGTTGTTCATTGTTAAAATGTTAACATAAATCCTTTATTAAGTTTTTTATGTTTGTCAATTTCTGCTTTTAAAAACTTGGTTTCTTGTTTTCCAATAAATTCACGAAATATTTCCATGTTCTCTTTTTCTTCCGTTTCATTCAATCTATCAATGTATTCTGTACTATCTTCGGTAAAAATTTTTATCAATGGTTCATTATGATATAATTGAATATAATTCATCAGTAACCTTGCCGTTCGTCCGTTTCCATCGCCAAACGGGTGAATATTCACAAAATTGTAATGTAAATCTGCTGCAAGTTTTATAATTTCCGTGTCCTCCACCTTATCAATTTTACGGTTTACAGATTTGCATAATTGTTCTAACAAGTTTGGAACTTTCGTATAATCAGGAAAATATTTTTGGTCAACATAAACTTGTGCAAGTCGCAAATCTCCCTTTGATGTATCGAAAGTGCCTG
The DNA here is from genome assembly GCA_020721645.1 of Draconibacterium orientale. Lineage (GTDB taxonomy): Bacteria > Bacteroidota > Bacteroidia > Bacteroidales > JAADGE01 > DYMH01. The sequence goes on along the minus strand of DYMH01000131.1, from coordinate 452 downwards.
AAATTGTATTTGTAAAACTTCCTGTATTTTTCATCACGTTTCCGGCAATATCTCGGATAAATTCAAGTGATAGTTTGCGTTTTTGTTTAGCTTGTTCTTTAATAAATTGAAATGCAGCAAAATGGTCCTTTATCATTAAATGGTCGATAAGAGGTTTTCCGGCTGCTGTTATATCGTTTTCTATCAATACTTTTGTATCAGTTTCCGTTAATGAACAGCCTTCAATTTTTGTCGAATGCCAAACAATTGATATGATACAAAATTTTTCATAATCAATGACATCATGCAAATTGAGATTTTTGTATTCAATGTTCAATTTTTCTAATTCAGTCCACATATACTCAAATATCAAATTTTAAATCTTTAAATAAAAAGTATAAATATATCTGCAAGTTACTAATGCGAATCAAGGGTCAAAATTTATTTTAAGTCATTGAAATATAGTTGATTAA
>DYMH01000247.1 GCA_020721645.1 Draconibacterium orientale | reverse complement strand
CACATAAATTTGAATTGGTCGCAAATTGTATTGATTAAGTAAATAAGTCTAAATTATTAATTATTAATGAAGTAATAATCTGATTTTGATAAGGATACGGACTTTATAAAATACAAATATACTTTTATTAGTTGATTTTTTGATGTGCTGATATACTGATTGTTTTCAATATCAAATAGTTATAAAAACGCAATTTACGACCATGCATAGTATAAATATATCCGATTACTTTAAATATATCATTCTTAGTTTCGATATTAATATTTGTAACGACAGAACATGGTTATTTTTAAAAACAGATTTGTTTTGATTGTATTTTTCGAGGCAAAGCCTCTTTTAAAATATTCGACTAAGGCAGAGCCTTAGCCGAACGATTCAGCAAAATCATTACCAAATGAATAGCTTATTTCATTGCAATCATTTTCCAACTTAAAAATAAATACTATGAAAAACGCTGCTTCCTTTTTGACAAGAAATTCACTGATTGTTTTTTTTGTCGTTTTAATTGTTTTCTCTTCGTGCAAAAAGACCGAAGATGCGGTTGCACCTCAACTTCCGCCTGAATGTAGTTTTGTTGCTGATTTTTCGGATTTTAACAGTCAGAAACTTACAGCATCTAATTGGACTTTTGCCGCTGCCAATGTCGGATTTTGGAATGTATTTATCACTGTCGGATTGGCTGTTCCGGTAGCCTCTTACGTTGAAGCGTTCAATCACGATGCGGTTCAGATTTCGAGCGACACATGGCAATGGTCGTACAGTTTCACTGCCGTTGTTTCTTACACGGCGAAGCTCAACGGAAAAATCACCTCAACGGGCGTTGAATGGGAAATGTATATCAGCAAAGCGGGTGCCTATGATAATTTTTTGTGGTACAAAGGTTTCAGCAGTTTCGACCGAACAAACGGAACTTGGACGTTGTACGAAAGTCCTGCAAATGCGGTGCAACTTTTGGGTATTGTTTGGCATCAAAACACCGACGGAACGGCAGATATTCAATACACAAACATTAAAGAAGGCGATGTTGAAAACGGCGGATACATAAAATATGGCTTACAAATTGGAGATTACGATGCTTTTTACAAAATTTTCAACAAAGGGCAGGATAATTTAACGCAAATAGAATGGAACCGAACCTCAAAAGCTGGTTTTGTGATAGACCCGAAGCATTTCGGAGATTCGGAAAAACATTGTTGGGACAGCAGTTTGCAAGATGTTACGTGTCCAATGTAGCAGCAGTCGGTTATTTCGACAAACTCAATGACCGGCACGGTCGCTGAGCTTGTCGAAGTGATATGCGTTTACGGGTTGCACTCACGTCCCCAAGCATCGAAATTATGCCGTTCCTCAAGCGTGCCGGTGGGTTGAATGAAAAAAAATGAAAATAATGAAAACTTTTCATTTTATTCATTTCTTTTCGCTCTTTTGCTTCGCAACGAAGTTAAAAACTTCGAATTCCAAAACAACAAAGTTACGCTGCACCATACTTCGCCGAGCCGACACCATTCAGATTGCAGCATTCTACGGTAAGCCGGGGTTGTCGCCGGATTATTTTTCTGTTATTCTATTCTTTAAATCCATTTGTTCATGAAGAATTCTTAATATTTCTACTTCATTCTTTTCAATGATACGGTAAAAAATGATGTGTCGACCTGCTTTAAACCCAAGTAAGTTTTCAATAACTTCTGAATAATTCTTGCCTAAATCGGAATTGTATGCAATTTCTTTGCAATTTTCAATAAGCATTAGATAGTAACTGTCTGCTTGATTCTCAGTCCATTTATTAACGGTGTAATTCCAAATCTGAGTTAAATCTTTGACCGCCCTATTTGTAAACTTAAATTTAGCCATTCAACTTTCTGTTAGCCTTTATTTTTCCTAAATGGGTCTTAGGATTAAAGTCAAGAGCAATTCCGCTCTCGACTCCATCTTGAATAGCTTTTTTTAGGGCAATAGACTTATTTTCTTCTTCTTCCAGAAGTCTCAGCCCTGCTCGTATGACTTCGCTCGCATTTTTATACCGCCCTTCAAAAATTCTACTTTTAATAAAACTGTCAAAATAGGTTCCTATTGATATTGAGGTATTTCTATTCATAATTCATCAATTTTCCTTCAAAGATACTAAAAATTGGTATAATTGTCAAACTTCGGTTCTTTTTAATTAGAGTCCGTCCATAAAGTCAACGTTTTTCGGGATTTTTATCCCGAA
>DYMH01000246.1 GCA_020721645.1 Draconibacterium orientale | reverse complement strand
ATAAAAGAAAATTCCTAAAATTACAAAGTATATATGAGCCAAGTATAATAAAGTAAAAAGTTTGAAAGTAAAAAGTTTAAATCACTCATAATCAGTAATTTATTTAACAACATAAATTTAAATTAAACTCCTTATTTTCAGTATTATAACTTTATAGACTTTCTACTTTATAACTTTTTAAACTGAACTCAAAGATAGATTTCTGAATTAGTTTTTTGCTGATTTTTCGGTTATTATTATCGACAGGAATATATAAATCTGTATTCGGGAAATACAAATACTGAGACGGGTTTTAAAAAACAAGATGCAAGAAAAAGGAGAAAAAAAGAATTATTCACACACCGAAAAAACTGATGCAAAAAAAAATTAATATACTTCCCGAAGGCGACCAAGAACTCATAAAATCTATCGGTGAATCGTTGGCAGTGAGTGAAGTGCTTGCTAAATTGATGGTACAGCGCAATATTAACACCTTTGATGAAGCTAAACTGTTTTTCCGCCCCGATTTGAACTTGATGCATGATCCGTTTTTGATGAAAGATATGCACAAAGCCGTAAGCCGATTGGAAGAAGCACTTGCAAGAGGACAAAAAATTCTGATTTACGGCGATTACGATGTGGACGGAACAACCTCCGTGGCTTTGGTCTATTCGTTTCTTCGAAAAAAAACTCAAAATATCGACTATTATATTCCCGACCGTTACAGCGAAGGTTATGGTATATCTATACAAAGTATCGATTATGCTTCGCAAACCGGTGTCGCCCTTGTTATTGCTTTGGATTGTGGTATCAAAGCAATAGAAAAAATTAACTATGCCTCACAAAAAGGAATTGATTTCATTATTTGCGACCATCATACACCCGGCGATACCATTCCGGCAGCCGTTGCCGTTTTAGACCCCAAACGCAAAGACTGTCCCTATCCGTTCAAAGAACTTTCGGGTTGCGGTGTCGGTTTCAAATTTATGCAAGCCTTTGCCCGCAGAAACGAAATAGCCGCCGAAGTGTTGTATGACTTCCTCGATTTAACAGCCGTCAGTATTGCATCGGATATCGTGCCCGTTACCGGCGAAAATCGGATTTTGGCATTTCATGGATTGATAAAACTCAATCAAAATCCCCTTCTTGGCTTGAAAGCCATCATGAAAATTGCCGGAATCGACCAAAAAAATAAAACCATTACCGACTGTGTTTTTAAAATCGGACCGCGAATAAATGCCGCCGGACGTATCAAATCAGGAAACAGCTCTGTGGATTTGTTGGTTGCCGATAACGAAAAATTGGCAGACGAACTCGGTAAAACAATAGACGAATACAATACCGACCGAAAAGAAAAAGATCGCGACATTACGCACCAAGCCATTCGAATGATTGGCAATGATATGGAATTGCAAAACCGAAAAACAACTGTATTGTTCAAGCCCGAATGGCACAAAGGTGTTGTAGGCATTGTCGCCTCCCGGCTCATCGAAACCTATTATCGCCCAACGGTCATACTCACCGAATCGCGTGGAAAAGCCACAGGGTCGGCACGTTCGGTCGATGGTTTTAACCTCTACGATGCCGTTGAAGATTGCAGTCATCTGCTCGAAAATTTTGGTGGGCATACCTACGCCGCCGGCTTGACGCTCAAAATAGAAAATGTGCAAAAATTTGCCGATTGTTTCGACCAATATGTCAGCACCCATATCACACCCGACCAATTAGTGCCTTCGATAACCGTTGATACCGAAATCCAATTTTCTCAAATCACACAAAAATTTTATCGGGTATTGAAACAATTTGCACCCTTCGGACCCGGAAACATGTCGCCCGTTTTTATGACACGAAACGTGCGGGATACCGGAAACTCGCAACCTGTGGGGCAAAATCGCGAACATTTAAAATTGGAAATGGTCGATTCGCAAGGCACTGTTTTTAGCGGGATTGCTTTTTCTATGGCACATCATTACAGTGATGTGAAAAAGAAAAAACCGTTTACGGTTTGTTATGCCATTGATGAAAACGAGTTTCGAGGAAATATTACATTGCAAGCTCAGGTAAAAGATATTCAATTTGATGAAGAAAATGAAAATTAAAAGTTCGATTCCGGAAAGGATTAATTCCGCCGGTATTGTAAAATAAATCAATAATATGAATGCTAAAATCTTATAAAAATATTTGTTAATTAATATTTATAAATTCGTTGAAAAAAATCTTTTTTGGTATATTATATGT
>DYMH01000130.1 GCA_020721645.1 Draconibacterium orientale | reverse complement strand
TTTCATTTACAAATATACTAATTTATGTAATATTTACAAATCGGTTTAATATAACTTAACGGCATTGAATTTTTATGTGTAAATAAATTTGTAAACTGTCTATTTTCATCATTTTGTGCGAAGTCGCTAAACATTTTTAAAATTCTCATCGACATCATGGGTATTTCATAAATAAAAAACACATGCAATTGAAATTCACGGTCGATGCTTTTTTGCAAAAGCGATTATTTTTTTTGCACACCTGTCGGGACAATAAAGACAGGCAAGGGAGTGCGTCTCAGGATTTTTTCCGTAACCTGCCCCATCACGATTTGTTCCAGCCATCTTCTGCTGTGCGAGCCTACAACAATGACATCAACGCCCAAATTATCAGCCGTTTTTAAAATCGTTTCGGCGGTGTCGCTGCCTTCTTCCACAAATGTCTCGATAGCAGTATCTCCCAAATGTTCTTTTACCTTATCTAAAAAATATGCAGCTGCTTTTTTAAGTTCTGCCAAATTTATATCTCCGTGATAATAGATTGGTCCAAATTCGCCGAACCCGGTTACGGGATTAAAATCGAGCGGCGTATAATTGCTGTCCTCTACCACAACATGAAGTAATTTCACTTCGGCATTCATATTTTTTGCCATAGAGAAACCCAATTCAGCCAATTTTTGGGCATTCGGATTGTAATCAATAGCTATCAAAACTTTTTTCATTGGTATTGACTCAAAAGTCAAATTCAATTTGTCTTCATTTTCCTGTGTTTTCATGGCTTTTAATTTTTAACAATGTAAATATCAAAATGTACTTTATCACATAAAATAAATTCAATGAGTTTGAGAAATCGTTACTATACAAAGTTACGCCATTTTGAGGTGATGTGTAACTGAATATTGATATTTTTTCAGTTTTCTTGGTTCAATTTTTCACTAAGATTTATGAAATACCTTAAATCCGCAAGTATTTTTATATCTTGTTGTATTTCAACAAATAAGTTCCGGCAGATTTCACTTAATTCAAGTGTTTAAATATTTTCGATTTTTTTCTATAATTCTTGAAAAATCTGCCGGAACTTGCGGATTTTAGGTAACACAAATCTCGAAAAGGCGTATTTCCGAACTTCCTTCAATTATTCCGTCAACCCGGAAAAGAATCGCATAAAAAAAGCCAAATTTTCACTCTCCGGATTGCCCGGATTGTTGAATCAATGCGATATTGAAATAGATTTTGGAATATAAAAATAAAATCTTCAAATCTTTCTTTACATTTTTTTTCTAAAAATGCTGATATATCGAAAAAACTATTGTTCCTTTGCAAAATTATTATTGAGCCGCAATATTAATCTTTCTTTCCGCTGTCCGAAATATATTTTTGAGCTTTCAGAACCGGAATAACATCGGTTGATATTCGGACATACATCTAAAAAACACACATGCAGACATTTATTGAAACAGGTCTCAACACCGCGTTGTTGAAGGCTATTGAAGAAATGGGATTCGACACACCGACACCCGTTCAAGCATTAACAATTCCTCATTTGCTCAATGCGGAGTCGGATTCCGACATGATCGCCCTTGCACAAACAGGAACAGGAAAAACAGCAGCTTTCGGCTTGCCGCTCCTACAATTGACCGATGTAGCTCAATTGCACACTCAAACACTTATCCTCTCGCCTACCCGCGAATTGTGCATTCAAATTGCCAAAGACCTTGAAAATTACGCGAAATATATTCCCGGAATGAATATCACAGCCGTTTACGGCGGAGCAAGCATCGACACACAAATTCGTCAGCTCAAACGAGGTTCGCAAATCGTTGTCGGAACACCCGGCAGAACCATCGACCTTATCGAACGCAGAGTATTGAAACCGGGAAAAATCCGATTTCTTGTCTTAGACGAAGCCGATGAAATGCTCAATATGGGTTTCAAAGAAGACCTCGACATTATTCTGCACGATACTCCCGAAGATAAAAAAACACTTCTGTTTTCGGCAACCATGCCTCGCGAAATCCGCCGTATTGCAGATACATACATGAACACACCCAAAGAAATTACGGTAGGCAATAAAAACGAATCAGTCCAAACTGTCAGTCATGCCTATTACATTGCCCACGCCAAAGACCGATACAGCGTTCTGAAACGTATTGCCGATGTAAACCCGAATATCTACGGCATCGTTTTTTGCCGAACACGAGAAGAAACTAAAAACATCGCCGACCGACTGATAGAAGACGGTTACAATGCCGATGCACTTCACGGCGATTTGTCGCAGGCACAACGCGACCGGGTCATGGATTTGTTCCGTTCGGGTCATTTGAAATTATTAGTTGCCACCGATGTGGCAGCCCGCGGTTTAGACGTTGATAATCTGACTCACATCATCAACTACAACCTGCCCGATGATATGGAAGTGTATATTCACCGCAGCGGACGAACAGGACGTGCCGGGAAACTCGGCGTGTGTCTTTCGATTATCAATATGCGTGAAACAGGAAAAATAAAAGACGTTGAACGAAAAACGGGTAAAAAATTCGAGCGAAAACAAATACCCGGCGGAAAAGAAATCTGCGAAAAACAATTGTACAACATTATCGATGAAATTCAACAAATACAGGTCAATGAGTCGCAAATTAAACAATTTTTGCCCGAAATATATCAAAAATTAGAAGAATTAAGTCGGGAAGAACTCATCAAACGGATTGTATCTGCCGAATTTAACCGATTTTTAACCTATTATAAAAACGCCGAAGACCTGAACGTATCCGAAAATTCTCATGATAAAGGCAGTCGTAGAGACCGCAACGGAAGAAACGACCGCGACGACAGACGCGAACGAAGTGAAAGAGGCGGAAGAAGTGAACGCAGCGACCGAGGAGGCAGAAGCGAACGAAACGACAGAGGCGGAGAACGAAAAGAAAGACGCGGTGATGAAAATTACAAACGTCTGTTTATCAACATTGGCAAAAACGATAAACTCAGTGCAACATCGCTCATCGGACTGATTAACGACCAAACACGAAACCGGGACATCAAAATTGGTAAAATAGATATTATGAATAAATTTTCTTTTTTTGAAGTCGATAAAAAATTTGAACAAGAAATCCAAAAATCGTTTAAAGATGTTGTTTTTGGCGGAATTTCTGTTGTTATCGACGAGGCAGTCGCCATAGACTCGGAGAAAAAACCCGAAAGAAGAAAACGACGAAACGGATAGTAATGAACAATTGATAATGAATAATTTATAATGGAAAAATATTGGAAAACAAAATAATTATTTTGATACGATAACAATTATTTTTGTGTGTTGATATTTTATTTTGGCTACATATTTTTGCGATAGCAAAACCGCACATTTAGCGGGCTTTGTAGCGTATTTTTACTTTTATCGAATAATCATGTTCTTTTGTGATTTGCCAAAATCATGTACGTTTCATACACAAATTCGAGATTTATTATTCCATGATACTAAAAAAAACCGACAATTTGTTGGTTTTTTTTTGTTAATCTATTATCAGGGCATTCATCTAAGAGGTTTTTAAAAAGTAAAAAAATAATATATCTTTGCATTAACACATAAACAAGTGCAAAAATCAGCATAAACTACTTTACATTCTGAAAAAATGAAAACCATCATTCAACTCTTTGAAGAAAATGTCGAAAAATATGCCAAAAATCCCTTTTTATGGGAGAAGAAGACAGACAAATATGAATCGACTGCATATCAAAAAGTAAAGGAGGCGGTCGAAACTTTCGCAGCCGGTCTCATGTCTTTGGGAATCGAAAAAGGCGACCGCTGTGCATTGCTTTCCGAAGGCAGAAACGACTGGGTGATTTCGGAATTGGCAATATTATTCACAGGAGCAGTTAATGTTCCGCTATCAATTAAATTAACAGCTCCCGAAACCGAATTTCGGCTCAACCATTCCGAAACACGAACTTTTATTATTTCTCGCAGTCAATCCCACAAATTATCCGAAATCAGGAAAAATTTACCATTACTGAAAAATATTATTTTTCTTGATGATAAAGAAAGTATTTCGGAAAATGATTTTACGAAAGAAGAAATTTATAAACTCGGCACAGAATATCTTAAAAAATATCCGGAAAACCTATCAGAACGAAAAAATAGCATTATCGGCAGCGATTATGCCAATATTTCGTACACATCAGGAACAACAGCCGACCCCAAAGGCATTATCCTTACACACAGGAATTATACGGCAAACGTAGAACAAGCATTAACATTAATCAGCATTCCGCCAAGTTTTCGTACCTTGGTAATTTTACCGCTCGACCATTGTTTTGCACACGTTGTTGCAATATACAGCTTTATGGCTTCCGGAGCATCGCTGGCAACAATACAGTCGGGCTCGACACCAATGCAAACACTTAAAAATATTCCCATAAATATTAAGGAATTAAAACCCGATGTATTATTGAGTGTTCCGGCATTGGCAAAAAATTTTAAAAAAAATATCGAAACAGCCATTCAAGCCAAAGGAGCAAAAGTTGAAAAACTGTTTAACAATGCTCTTAAATTATCCTACTCGTACAACAAAGAAGGATATAACAAACAGAAATACAGAATTTTAGCCCGATTTCGTTTGTGGCTCTACGACAAAATATTGTTTTCAAAAATACGTGAAAATTTTGGCGGCAATTTGAAATTTTTTGTCGGCGGCGGTGCATTGTTAGACATTGAATTGCAAAAATTTTTCTACGCACTTGGATTTCCGATGTTACAAGGCTACGGATTATCGGAAGCAACACCCGTTATCTCGTCCAACTCCCTCGAAAAACACAAACTCGGTTCATCGGGATTTTTAGTAAAACCGATAGAATTAAAAATACTCGATGAAGACGGCAAAGAACTTGCGACAGGCGAAAAAGGCGAAATCGTAGTACGCGGCGAAAACGTTATGGCAGGATACTGGAAAAACGAAAAAGCGACTGCCGAAACCATCAAAAACGGTTGGCTTCATACCGGCGATTTGGGTTACATGGACTCGGACGGTTTTCTTTACGTGTTGGGACGCTCCAAAAGCCTTTTAATTTCGGGTGATGGCGAAAAATACAGTCCCGAATCCATCGAAGAAGCATTCAGCGAACAAGGACGATTTATCGACCAAAGCATTCTTCACAACAACCAAAATCCTTACACCATTGGCTTAATCGTTCCGAAAAAAGAAGCATTGAAGGGTGAATTGCAAAAAGCAGGGTTGAATTTGGCATCGCACGAAGCCCACGAACACGCACTCGAACTCATACAAAAAGAAATTGATGCCTACAAAAAAGGCGGACAGTTTGAAAATCAATTTCCCGAACGTTGGTTGCCAGCATCGTTTGCTGTTTTAATTCAAGGGTTTTCGGAAGAAAATAAAATGATGAACTCCACGTTAAAAATAGTCAGACCAAAAGTAACGGAATATTATAAAGATGTCATTGAATATTTATACACCATTGAAGGAAAAAATATCATCAACACTCAAAACATCGAAGCCGTAAAAAAATTATTGAACGAATAATTGTATATTTCGGTAAGATTTTGTACATTGACTCAAAATTATATCATATGAAAAATCATGTCGTTTTTATCATCATCTTTACAGTTTTAATTAACTTTAAAGTCTCGGCTCAAAAGGTTTATTCCGTCAATTCCGACTATCAAGCCGATGTAAAAGTGTTTGTTGTCGATGCCGATTACAAAGCCGATTTATTGGTCTATAAAGTAGATTCCGACTATAAAGCAGACGGAAACACCGGTCGTTGGTTTTTCACCGACTCCGATTACAAAGCCAATAAAAAAATATTTTTTGTTGATGCCGATTACAAAGCCGATTTAAAAATTTACTTTGTTGGAAGCGATTACCAATCCGGTTGGAAAAATCAAGAAAAACAACATCTTATGTATTGATTTTTTCAGACACAAGACTTCAGATATTATACTTTGATTGGTTGATTTTTTGATGTGCTGATATGCTGATTGCTTTTAATATCAAATAGATAAACAATTTGTAAAACGACACAAGAATTTTTTAACATAAAGTACTATTGAAAAAAAAAACGATACTTCCTTAGGAAATATCGTTTTTATAATTTTCCTCAGTGAATACTTGAAAACAAAGCTTTCACTTTCTTAGGCCGGATTCATGTTTTCGACACCTTCAACTTTTCCAACTAATTTTTGCGGTTCGTGAATAAGCAGAGGCACATGTTGCGGGCAAATTCTTAACTCTTCTCCCCTGTAAACCAACTTGAATAAGGGCACTTCTTCTTCGGTTTTTCCACAAACCAAACACGCTAAATTTTTTGTATCATTCATACTGTTCTAATTTAAGAATTAAAGATGCTAAATTGATATTAAATTTCCAAAAAAAATATTTTAAAACATTTTAAAAACTCATAAAATATTCTTTCTTTGCAGCAGAAATTTTTTATACGAAACTATGCACGGTCGTAAATTGCGATTTATAAATTGTTTAACTATTTGATATTAAAAACAATCAGCACATCAAAAAAACAACCAATCAAAGTATCCATTTCATTGTAAATAAGCAAATTCGGTAAAAATGGCACCAAAACGGAAAGTACCACATACATTTGTCATCGTATTTTTTTTAATAATATTGGCTGCAATCGCAACGTGGATTATTCCGGGCGGAAAATATATTGAAACCCAAACCGTTGTCGGCTGCACGGAACACACCCAAAGTGTTTTCAACTATACAGAAAATCACCCTCAAACATGGCAAATATTTTCGGCACTATTCGAAGGTTTCGTAGATAAATCGGATATTATAATATTCATTTTGCTTATCGGCGGTTCGTTTTGGATAATGAACGACAGCAAAGCCCTCGATGTAGGAATTTTAGCATTTCTCCGAAAAACACGCCGGTTTGAACGCTATAAAATAATTCGAAAATTAGGAACAGATAACATAATAATAACCACAATAATGTTGGTTTTCAGTGTGTTTGGTGCAGTTTTTGGAATGAGCGAAGAAACTATTGCATTTATCATTATTCTGGTTCCCATGTCTATATCAATGGGTTACGACTCGATAACAGGCGTGAGCATGGTTTTTGTTGCGGCAGGTTTGGGCTTTGCCGGAGCAATTCTGAATCCGTTTACAATTGGAATTGCCCAAGGTTTATCGGGTCTTCCGCTGTTTTCGGGAATAGAATACCGAATGTTTTGTTGGTTTGTGATTAATTTAGTCGGAATCCTATGGATACTACGCTACGCCCAAAAGGTTAAAAAAAATCCGAAATCGTCTTTGGTTTACAATGATGATAAATATTGGAGAGAAAGAGAAAGTTCGGACACCGAAAATTTGAATTATTATACCCCGAAATCAGCATGGTTTACTTATGGAATTATTTTATCGGTGCTTGTTGTTTTATCATTTATACTTCCTTTTACAAAAATATCGATTGGAGCAACAGATTCAGCTTTATGCGAAGTTGAAACCGGGGAAAATTGCACCATATCCAAAACGCTTAAAAACATCGAATCTAACGAAAATATCTCAGTAAAAGTTTTGGTTTCGGCAAAAGAAGTGGGCAAGCAAAGCGATACTTTAATAATAGGCGATGTGCAAATTGGAAAGACCTTAGAATTTCAGTTACTGCCTATTATTCAAACAGATTCTGTTCTCGCATTTGCAAAATCAAATCCGGAGCGTTATCGAGAAAAACTACGAGTTCGGACTCTGTCGAAAAATTCGGAAAATGAAGTTCAAATTGAAGGTTCTGCCTTAAAATACGCAGATTCGATGCAAGTTATTGTCCTGGTTACATACAAGAAAACAGGTTCAATTGTTGAAATTCCAATCATAAAACAATTCGACACGAGCACTCCGGTTTCCTTCCAAATAAAAACAACACACCAAGGAACAGGTGCTTCGGCAACACTGCCTATACTTCCGATTTCTGCACTTTTATTTGCTGTTTTAGGATTTTTGTCATTAAAGAAGTCAGTCCATTATTTTATTATCATACTACTCCTATTTACCATCATATTTCTTATTGTTGGAGTAATGGGCTATGCTTGGTATGTTATGGAAATTGCCACTTTGTTTTTAGTTATGGGTATCTCTTCCGGAATAGCAATTAGTAAAACAGCCGATGAAATCACCAAATTATTCTTGGAAGGGGTAAAAGATATTTTATCAGCAGCAATGATTGTGGGGCTTGCAGGCGGAATTATTATGGTGTTGCAACACGGACAAATAATAGATACCATACTTTACGGTTTATCACAATCAATGAAAGATGTTGGAAATATAGCCTCAGTATCAATTATGTACGTAATTCAAACCGCTATAAATTTGGTTTTGCCTTCGGGTTCGGCAAAAGCTGCACTCACCATGCCTATTATGGCTCCGTTTTCTGATTTAATCGGCATTTCGCGTCAAGCAACTGTTATGGCATTTCAACTGGGCGATGGATTTACCAATATGATAACTCCCACTTCTGGCGTATTGATTGCCGTGTTGGGTGTTGCTAAGATTCCGTACGAAAAATGGTTCAAATGGGTATTGCCTTTTATAATCGTGATGGTATTAATTGGTTTTTTGTTGTTAATTCCAACGGTAACCATGAAATTAAACGGTTTTTAATATCAAATATTGTTGGGAAATCCGTCTTGTGTTAATATTTTAATTTTTTATCGTTTCGCTTTTGCAAAGAAACTCTGTTTTTTTCGTTGAATATTTTCTATGGGTTTCGGTCGGGAATGACCGGCGTTTGAACGCCCGCGTTGAGGTTTTTCGGTTTTTACGGGATTGTGGTCTAATAATGGAAAAGGGTGGTCTTCGACAACAGCAATTTTTTTTGAAATTAATTTTTCAATATCTCGAAGAAATTCTTTTTCTTCTGCATCACAAAACGATATTGCAGTCCCTTCGGCACCCGCTCGCCCGGTTCTGCCGATACGATGCACATAAGTTTCCGGAATATTGGGTAAATCGTAATTGATAACAAATTGTAAATCATCGACATCAATTCCTCGAGCCGCAATATCTGTGGCAACAAGCACACGTGTTGTTTGAGCTTTAAAATTCGATAAAGCACGTTGCCGGGCATTTTGAGCTTTGTTGCCGTGGATTGCTTCTGCTTTGATTTGATGAGCCAGCAAGATTTTAACAATTTTATCTGCACCGTGTTTTGTTCGTGTAAAAACCAAAGCGGTTTTTATCTTTGAGTTTTTCAAAATTTCGACTAAAAGGGCATTTTTATTACCTTTATCAACAAAATAAATCTGTTGTTGAATAATATCAACAGTAGAAGAAACAGGCGTAACCGAAACTTGCGATGGATTGACGAGTATTGTTGCGGCTAATTTAGAAATTTCGGGCGGCATGGTGGCAGAAAAAAAGAGCGATTGTCGCTTTCGGGGTAAAACAGCCAAGAGTTTTTTAATATCGTGAATAAAACCCATGTCCAGCATACGGTCGGCTTCGTCCAAAACAAAAATTTCGATATCTTTGAGTGATATAAAGCCTTGATTCATCAAATCCAGAAGCCTGCCGGGTGTGGCAATGAGAATATCCACGCCTTTTTGCAGAGCATTTGTTTGCGGATTTTGCCCAACACCACCAAATATAACAGTACTTATAAGTCCGGAATGGCGTCCGTAGGCTTTAAAACTTTCATCGATTTGTATTGCGAGTTCTCGTGTGGGAGTAACTATCAGACTGCGAATTTTTCTTTTTTTTTCGTTCGATTTCTCAGTCATTAAAAGTTGTAAAATCGGAATTGCAAAAGCTGCTGTTTTTCCTGTCCCGGTTTGTGCACAGCCGAGTAAATCTTTGCCTTCGAGTATCAAGGGTATGGATTGAGCTTGTATGGGAGTTGGTATTGTGTAACCTTCTTGGGAAACTGCCTGTAAAATGGGTGTGATGATATTAAGTGATTGAAAAAGAGGGTTTTGTTCGACTTCAATGGTATTAATAGTTGTTTTTTTCTTTAAATTGATAATCATTCGAGCTTTGTTAATAAAAAATTTGTGAACGGCAAAGGTACGAAAGTTTGTTGAAGTAAAAAATTTGGAATAGAGTTGCTCTATCGTTTAAAAGATTCAGTTTGTACGAGAGAATTTGTCCATTTTTTTTAGATTCACTAAAAACAGCTTGTAATAAAAATACCTACAAATAGGGATAAATATCAAAAAAAAAATCTTATACATTTGCACAGAAATTTAGAGTGAATGAAATATTTTAGAAAAATACAAAAATTTGTAAGTTTTGTATTGTTGTTTGCATTATTAACAGTAATGTACAACAACATTACGAATCAGCACTGTCACTTTTTGCCAAACGGGCAAATGGTTGTACATGCTCACCCTTTTTCAAAAACCGGTAGTAATGAACCTCAAAAACAACATAGGCACAATACAAACCAATTTTTAGTTATCTCGCTGATAAACAATTTATTTGCCTTTTTACTTTTCATTTCGTTTATCTTTAGTTTTATTCTCCAAATTCGAAATAAAAAGACCGGTTGGTCTGATAATGAGAAAATATTTTTACTTCCAGCTGTTCACTTTCAATTAAGGGCTCCGCCTATTTCTTAGGATTTGTAACAAAATAACATGGTTATTTATTAAAACCGATTCCGCTTTGTTTTAATTGTATTTATTCGAGGCATAACCTCTTTTAAAATATTCGACTAAGGCAGAGCCTTAGCCGAACGATTCAGCGAAATCATTACCAAATGAATAGCTAATATTGTTACAGTCCATTAGTTTCGGCACATTCGTTGATTTAAGTTTACACAATCTGTATTTTTTTCGGCTTATTTACTTCATTTTTTTAACGAAAAATGAAATAGGGTGATTTATTCAAAAAAATCAATTTTAAAATAATTTAATAAAAAAATCAAAATGAAATTAATTAATCAAAAACAAGATATACAAGGTATCAGATACCACATTGCAGGAAGTTTCAATCTTATTGCAGAAGATTGGCAACGTGCAAACATTTCAAATGATATAGAGAAGCAAAAGGAAGATAAACCGGAAAATCGACTGAAAAATATCGGCTTGAACGGTTTAAAAATAAACACAATTTTAGTATTCTTACTGTTTCTTTGGGGCGAAAGTTTGCAGGCACAACAATCGCCGAGCGATACGAATATTTTTGGCGATGTTAAATGTAATGGTGTCCACATGCCTTTTGT
>DYMH01000245.1 GCA_020721645.1 Draconibacterium orientale | reverse complement strand
ATATCAAATCCCCAAACTTCATCTAAAACCACAGAATAATCCAAAAATCGTTTTCCCAAATTTATTATCCTTGCTTTATGACAAAAATTAAATCCGAACAAAACACCGAATTTGTGTCAATAATCGGCAAATCTGGAAGCGGAAAATCAACGCTTTTAGATGTTTTATCAACAATGGATACCGACTATACAGGCAAAATATTTATTGAAAATGAAACACTTACAGGCTTAAAGCAAGATAAACTAGCCATGATGAGAAATAAGAATATTGGTTTTGTTTTTCAGTTTCATTATTTGTTGCCCGAATTTTCTTGTTTGAATAATGTAATGATACCAGCATTAAAACTTAACAAGTATTCAAGAAAAGAATAAATTGCAAACAAAAAATCCTTGTAAATATTTCATTACAAGGATTTTATTTCAAACTTCTTCAATGTTTTAACTTAAAAAATTTAGCAAACTTAAATTTGGATTTAATACTCTATTATGTTGTTATTTCGGTTCACATCTGGAATTTCTGAACTACCAAGTTCCACTTTTTCCACTTCTCCAAGTTTTTCAAATTTATAAATTGATAAATTTTTATCTTTCCATTCAAGACTCGAAAATTCCTTAGTTTGAACTTTCCCGTTCTTGTAAGTTATTGTAATTACAATTCTTGTTGGCAAATTTCCATCTTTTTTGATAGCCACAAAAATTTCATTTTCTTCAATTTTCACTTTATCGATTGACAAATCTGTTGTTCCAAATTCATAAAACCAAGGTTTCCAAAACCAAGATAAATCTTGTCCGAATGTTTTTTCAAAACTAGCGAAAAAGTCAGTTGGAATTGGATGTTTTCCTTGCCAAGTGTTCATATAATCTAAAATTGCTTTGTGGAAAAGTTCTTTTCCAAATAAATGTTGCAATTCCATATAAGCCATCGCTGGTCGAGTGTAGAAATTCATTCGCGGATAACCACCTTTTACTGAAAAAGATGGCGTAACCAACGGAATATCCATCGAATTCCCAGACTCGTGCTCAAAACCTTTTACCATTCTTCCCCAATATTTTGATTTTGCATCTTTTTGATATTCTTCGACAATTTCTTTTGGGAAAAGTGTCGCCCAACCTTCGTCCATCCAAGAAAATCTGCGTTCGTTTGTTCCCATAAAAAAAGGAAAATATGTGTGCGAAATTTCGTGGAAAAGCAAACCAACAAAGCTGGAATATTCTTTTGGTGCCCCGTCATTTGCCATCATCGGAGTTTCCATTCCGCCATCAGAATCGCCGTTTGTAACCGAAATCATTGATGGATAAGGAAATGGAAAACCTGGCATAATTTCCGACATATATTTTATTGATTTGGCTGAAATTTCGGCAGCGTCTTCCCAAAAAACTGAACCTTCGCGGTAAACAGCTTGAACAAATACATTTGGATTTTTTGGATTGTTATTTTTCAGATTTCTGCCGTCCCACAAAAAATTATCAGAAATTGCAAATGAAAAATCGGGTACCTTTTCGGCAATTACGTGCCAAATCAGATTTTCGCTATCTTTTGTGATATTTCCTTCTTTTCTATCTTCAGATGTAATAATTCTAACAACTTCTTCGGAATTTTTAGCATTTTCGTACTTTTTTAGAATTTTGTCAGAAAACAATTCTGTTGGATTTTGCAAAATTCCAGTTGACCACATCACAAAATTTTTGGGAAGTTTTAGTTTTACATCAAAATTATTGATGTCGTTGTAAAACTCAACATTTCCTTGATAATCAATATTATCCCAACCAAAAACATCGTCGTAAACAGCAACTTGTGGATACCAATAAGCAACAAACATTTCGCCATCGCTAAAATCGCCCATTCTAATTTTTCGTTCACTTGGAACAACCATTTCCCAAGTAATTTCGATTTCATTTTTAGTTTTGGGAAGAATATAATTCTTAAGATTTACAGAAAGGTTTGTTGAACCGCGATTGATTTCCTTGCTTGTATCCGAAACATCGATTTTATGATTATTGATAACGACGCTTTTTATTAATGTTTCATCTAAAAAATTTGCATTTCCCCAAAAATAATCGCGAGTTGCGCCGGGTTTTTGAATGTCGTTCAAAAGTCGAATTACCAATCTTTTTAACGTATCGGGTGATTCGTTGTGATAAACAATTTTTTCAGTTCCAATAATTGTTGAGTTCGAAAAATTGATTTCCGCTTCAATTTTGTAATCGGCGTGGTTTGTCCAATATTTTTCGCCTGGAA
>DYMH01000129.1 GCA_020721645.1 Draconibacterium orientale | reverse complement strand
AAAAACACACTATATTCGCATTCTAATTTTAGAGAAATGACGCAGCAAGATGTTCAAAAACTCATCGATATTCGGGAAGTTATCCGCAGAAAAAATCCAAAACTTTTGAAATTTATTCCCGGTTTTGTCATAAATTATATCCGACGCATTGTGCACGAAGATGATTTGAATGCCGTTGTTGAAAAATACGGGGCGTATGAGGGTTTGGAATTTCTCGAAAAATCGCTGAGCGAGCTCAATATTCAATTTGAAATTCAGGGAACCGAAAATTTGCCGCCTGCTGAACATCGTTGTATTTTTGCGGCAAATCACCCAATTGGAAGTGTCGATGGTTTAGTTTTTATGCGGGAAATGGGAAAATATTACGGAATTACAAAATCTTTGGTGAACGATTTATTGTTGTATGTAACAAATTTCCAACCGCTTTTTGCCGGAGTGAATAAACATGGGGCGAATTCGAAAGAGCATGTTGAAGAATTAGATAAAATATTCGCTTCCGATTATCAAATTTTGCTTTTTCCGGCAGGTTTGGTTTCTCGCCGCAAGTGGGGCAAAATTGAAGACCCGCAATGGAAAAAAACCGTAATAAGTCGAGCTGTTAAGCACCAACGCGATATTGTTCCGATTTATATTGAGGGCAAATTGTCGAATTTTTTTTATAATTTGGCACGATTACGTTCTTTTTTGGGAATCAAAATCAATATCGAAATGTTTTATTTGGCAGACGAAATGTTTCGCCAAAAAAATAAAACCATTCGATTTACTGTCGGCAAGCCGATTTCGTATCATACATTTGATAAATCGCACAGCGACAAAATTTGGGCTGAACGTTTAAAAAATCATGTTTATAAACTTCGCCTGAATCGCTTTGCAAATTTTGAATAACGAAATTTATATCTATTTTTGTTTTGCGATGAAAGACCTTAAAAATTTAGATTTTTACGAATGTTGAATATTATCCCGTCCGTATCCAAAGAACTTCTCGAAGCCGAACTAAGCCCGGATAAATTTTTAAAGAAGACAAATTACGGAAATAATGAAGTGTATTGGTTCCAAGCAAAGACTTCGCCAAATTTGATGCGGGAAGTTGGACGATTGCGGGAAATTTCGTTTCGCCATGCCGGCGGCGGTACGATGCAGGAGGCTGATGTCGATTCATTTGATATTTCCGAAAATCCTTACACCCAAATTATTGTTTGGGACCCAAAATACAAAGAAATTTTGGGCGGTTATCGCTACATTCACTGCGGCGGATT
Organism: Draconibacterium orientale; assembly: GCA_020721645.1. GTDB lineage: Bacteria > Bacteroidota > Bacteroidia > Bacteroidales > JAADGE01 > DYMH01. The sequence goes on along the minus strand of DYMH01000129.1, from coordinate 9,985 downwards.
AAGCGAAAAACAATCTGCAATAAAAGAATCATTGGCAACTGCCGAAATGTTCACATTTTCCGACCAATTTATTCAGGAATATCTTCCATATACCATTGAGTTGGGGCGTTCCTTTGTACAACCTGCATATCAGGCTGCTCAATCGAGCCGAAAGACCTTGTTTGCACTCGATAATCTGTGGGACGGGCTTGGTGCTTTGATTTATCAATATCCCGAAGTTCGTTATTTTTTCGGGAAGGTTACCATGTACACAAATTTTGATGTCTATGCACGCGACATTATTTTGTATTTTCTCAATCATTTTTTCCCCGACCAAAATCAACTTGTTCGACCTATGCAAGCCTTGCCAAGCAAAACCGATGATAAGGTGCTATCCGAACTGTTTTCCGGCTCAAATTATGCCGAAAACTATAAAATTTTGTCGGCAGCCGTGCGAAAAAAAGGCTATACCATTCCGCCTCTGATAAATTCGTATATGAATTTATCGCCTACGATGCGAAGTTTTGGAACCGGAATCAATTATCATTTTGGGGAAGTTGAAGAAACCGGAATTTTAGTTACAATAGCCGATATTTATGAGTCGAAAAAACGCCGGCATATCACCGGAAAACACGGAAAACACGATTTGGAGGACGAATTAAAATAGATTGAAATACAATGGCAAGTGCCGAAAGGATTGAGTTTGATAAACCGGTTTTAGGAGTTTTAATGTATCAAAATTGATTATCGGTCATTTATTTTCCGTCATGTTTTTAATTATTTTTTTGAGTTCCTTGATTTCTCTAACCTTATCGAGCATTTTTCCCAATAAATCTTCTTCATTTTTTCGATAATCGCCTAACAGGTTGTCTAAATCTTTGTTCTTATTTTGTGCGGCACGAATTGTTTCTTCCAAAAGATTTATTTTTTCCTGATATTCAAATTCCGATTGTACCATTTGGGTAACATCAAAAGCGAAATAGATAATTTTCGTAATTTCAGCTTCGACATTATAATAAGGTGTGTATGTAGAAAATAACCATCGCAAATCGCCCTTTCCGGTGTACCGTTTCATCAGGCGTTCGATATATTTTCCGTTTTTTACTTCCCGAATAACTTCTTCGAGTTCTTCGCGTTGGTCTTTTACCAAATCCAAAACATTGTATCCTTTGAGGTCTTCGAGTCGGTATCCCATGGCATTCAAATACGTATCGTTTGCGGTGATAAAAATACCGTCGATAGTATATTCGATCGACATAATAGTGTGATTTACAGCATTGAGAAGTGAATCTCTGTCGGCTTCGTCCTGGGCACGTTCGGATTGAATCTTTTTAAGTTCTTCGATTCTTTTTCCCAATTCGGTTTCTTTTTCCGATAATTCTTGGGCATGAGTTCGGGATTGTTCCAACAAATATTTGGTTTGTTCGTTAATTTTTGTTGAAGAAATCCAAGCTCCGATACTTTCTGTTAATTGTTCAATAAAATCGGTTTTATATTTTTCGGGTTCTTTATAAAATCCAATTTCGATAAACGCAGTGATTTGTTCTTCGTAAAATACAGGCAATATCATCAGAAATTCGGGCGATGTGTTTCCCATTCCTGTTGCAATATTGATATAATTTTTAGGAATATTTCTCAAAATAATTTTCTTACGTTCCAAGGCACAAGTACCAACAAGCCCTTCGCCCGGATAAAATTCTTTGAGCAGATGTTTTGAATTATTAAAAGCATAAGCCGATGCTAATTCGATGTAGGGAAAATCGCTCCCGTCGTCTTCAAAAAGATAGAGTGCACCAAAAGCGGCATCGACATATTTAACAACACTTTGAATAATTCCGGCAGATAAATCTTTTACATTTGCTTCGCTCGTGCGTTGGGCATTTGCTATTTCAAAACGCCCCTTTCGTATCCAAAGTTGTTCTTGGGCTTCGAGGCGTTGTTTTTCGTTGATTAAATTGAGTTGAGCAAAATTCTTACTAATTTGATTAATGGCATCTGCCAACAAATCATTTTCCGATTTTTTTTCAATCGTTTTCGTAAAATCGCCCTGTGCAATTGCCATTGAAGCCTGTACTTTTTGATTGAGATTTTCGACCGTGTTTGTTAATGAATTGTTGATGAGCGAAAATTCATCGGAGTGTGGTTTGTGTGTAAGAGGGACAATATCGCCGTTTTCAATTTTTTGTACCGATTTTATCAATTCTTGAAAAGGCGATAATATTTTTCGTACATAAAAAAGCATGTAAACAAGAGCCAACAGAATTAGTATTACCGAAATCACCACTGCAAGCGAGTGAATTAAATGTTGCTCTTTTACAATAGTTTTGTATGGAATAATGACATATAATTTCCACGACTGCTCGCTGTTTGAAGATTGAATCAGGCGGCTGTTTTTTGCAAAATCGTTGTTTTTGGAATTTGATATATTTTGTATCAATTCTGCTTCAATCCCTCGATAATCGTTGAGTGAGATACCTGAAAGAAATGCTTGATTTTTAGCTGAAATGATGGTTTGGTCATCGGCAATCAAAAATACTTTGGCTTGTTCGTAGGGAATATCGGTATTTTCGATGCCTGCAATAATAAAATCGAGTGAACAAACAGCACCGAAAACACCGTAAAATCTATCTCCTTCGCTGATAGAATTGGTAATTTTTATTGAGAGTTGTTCGCCGGTATTGATTTTTGAAATGAAAGGAGTTCCGATGTTCATTCCTTTATTTTGCCGGAGGTTCATATACGAGGCAGTGGAAATGAGATTGGTGTAATTTTCGACAGTTTCGGAAAAAATTTCGGCATTGCCGCTTTTTTTGCAGTCGGCAATATATTTGCCTGTTTTATCCAATCCGGTTTCGTTCAAACTGAGTGAATCGTTGTTCAACTCAATTTTCGGTTCCCAAATTAAAAATGATTCGGTAAAATGACTTTTTCTGAATAAAAAATTACGAAGTGCAGTTTCGATTTTTAATCGGTCGGTAAATTTTTTTGGATTGATGTATGAAGGTGAAAATAAATCGCTTGCTTCCCGAACAATTGTAATTTGCTGTTCGATTTGAGATTGAATTTGGTCGGCAATATTTTTTGAAATTTGTGCAGTTTTTTCCTTGGCGTAGTCGATTTGGGTTCGTTGGTAAGCATAAAATGACAAAAAGGCAGCAATAGTCAGTGCTGCAAGAAAAACCAGACTTGCTCTGACAAATATTTTTGTTTTTATTGAATCAAAAAGTATCAATTTCATTTACCGGATTATTTGTCGATTTTCGTTTTTAAAGTTCTTGAATTATCTTTGGAAAAAAGGCGAAACATCGATTGCGATGAACAGGATTTTCTCAACATTTCCTTTTACGTTGGTTAATGGAATGTGCGATTTAACAAGGAACAGGTTGCGATTATCTTTGGTTTTCATTTGAATCATTCCTTCTAGTTCTTCGCCTGCCAGAATTTTTTTCCAGCCGGAGAGAAATTGTTTTTTTTCATTTTCGGGCAGCTTGTCATCGAGTTTTGTTCCGCAGACTTCCGTTGCCGAAAAACCGGTTAATTCTTCGTATTTTTTATTTACACTTAATATTGCGGCATCGGTTGAGTATTCGATTCGGATAAATGCACTGTCTATTCCGTGTAGTAAACTGTTTATAAGTGCTTTTTCGGTGTCGAGATATTTACGATTTCTTTCGTTATGTTTTTCGATAATATTGAGCGAATATTCGCGTGATTTCATTTCCAATTTCAGATTTTGCATTAGATTATTGGTCGCATAAATATCCGATTTGTCGTAGGCTGCAATAATAATGTGAGTTACCTTTCCGCTCGGATTTTTAATGGGAGATAAGAACATTTCGAGCCAAATTTCTTTGTTTTCGGGGCTGATTATTTTGTCGAAAATTGTACGGTTGTTTCCTGCAATAATTTCATCGAACAGAGTGAAAATGGTATCTTGCGAGAGCGAGGTATTGAAAATTTCTGTATAGGATTTACCAATAATTTCGGAAGATTCGAGTTCGATGGTTTGAGCAAATTTAGAATTTACGCTTAAAAACGAAGATTTCAAGTCCAATTCGGCAGTTCCGCAGGCGTAGTTGAAAACAGAAAAGATACTTTGGGCAAGTGCTGTTGTTTTTTCGGCTTGGTTGCGGAATTGGTAAAGTCGATTCAATTCTTCTTCAATTTCTTTGTCGTGTAGAGCCACTTGCTCGGTTTGGCGGCGTGTTTGTTCTAAGAGTGTTGCATTTTTTTCGTTATTGCGAATACCCGAAAAGGTTGATGAAATATTTTCACCGATTGTCTTCACAAATTCAATTTTGTAGGCTTGTATTTCTTTGAGCGAAGCCATTTCGATAACGCCATAGACTTCGTTGTTGAAAATCAGCGGGACTAAAACAAGGTATTTGGGGAGTGTTTCACCAAATCCGGAAACGATTTTGATGTAATCCGAGGGAATTTCGCTGAGTAAAATTTCTTGTTTTTCTTTGATACAACGGGCTGTTAATCCGTCTTGAATCGATATTTTTTCTGTAAAAATTCGATTTTTAGAATATGCAAAGCCGGCTGTGAGTTCCAAAAAAATGTCCGAAGCATCAATATCATTAATAAAATAACTTGCAGCCTGCTCTATTTCCAAAAAATCGGTAAGTGCACGAATAACTCCGTGCGATAACTCTTTAACACTTGTTGAATATTGAAGTATTTCGGTTATTTTTGCATTCCACTCGCTTATTTTTTGGCGTAGAGCCACTTCTTCATTTTGTATTTTAACTGCATTTTCGATGCTTGATAATTTCGATTGTAATTCATTTAACGAAATCATTATAACATCTTTGTCATTAGCATTTTGTATCGTATAATCGCCTTGAATTAATTTATCGAGTGCATCGGAAATTGTTCGGTTTCTTTCGATAATCAGGTTTACGTCCTGAGTCGGTTTGGATAGATTGGAATAATTTACGGAGATTTTTTTCTGCAATCTACCTTCGGCAATTGTGCTCAGGGCTGTATTAATTTTAGTGCTCGATTTTTCCGAAATATGTGTAAAAAAAAGAAAGAAGCCGTAAGAAACAGCAAAAAATATTAGGGTTCCAAAAACGAGTAAGGAATTTTTAAAAAAGGAGCGATTCGAGTCGGGTAAAAAAATTCCGATAATCACGTCAGAAGGCATTACTTTTGAGAACCAAATCGTTCCGTGTTCCAAATTTTCTCCCCTGAGAATATTTCCCGAAATTTCTGATTTCCGGCGGTTTGAAACGCTCATCTCAGTGAAGAGTTGAGAATTTGAGGAGTTGAATATCAACCCGCTTTCAACCAACGACTTCCCGTTATTATCTATATAAAAAGGAATAAATTTGGAGGTTAAATCGCAGCGAATCAATGCGTTAAGTTTTACGGGTATTTGTGTGTTGATTTTGATTTTTATCATACCTTTAATTTTCCCCGAAATATACAAAGGACAATATTCCGACAGGAATTGTTCATTGTCGGACTGGGTATATTCTGTTAATTTTTCGCCTTTTTCAATACGTTGAATACTTGAAGCCGAATTGTATAAAAGCACAGGCAAAGATGCGTCTTTTTCGTTGCCGGTGATACGAACATAGCCTTCCGGGATTTTTTGCCAAATGCTTATTTCGGCACCCGAAATGCGTGTCAAATTATCAACTATATTTTTGTTTTGAAGGATTTTTTCGCCGTTTAGTGTCCAAACCGGAATGTTCAGAATGTTCGTTTGGTCGGAATTTAAAACAGGGGTTTCAATTTGTTCTGTAAGGGATTGATTTTCGAGAATAAAATTCGTTTGCTGAAAAAAATTTAAAGAAATTCGTTCGGCAGTCAAAAGCTCATTGGTTGATTGGCGGTTGAGTATTCGTAAAAATTCGGTCAATCGGCTCATTTGGGTAAGAGCTGATGTTTCGATTTGTTTTTTTTCTTGCTTATTTGAAATAGAATAGCCGCTGATAATTATTATAAAAGCTGTTACAAGAAGTATCAAACCAAAAAGGATGCGAAAACGATGGGATATCTTGCTCCAAAATTGAGATTTCACTGCGATTCGATAATTTTTCAGGGTTAAAGATAATTTTTTTTACTTTTATGTCAAAGGTATATTACAAAAATTTCATTTTTATACTTAAAACGGTTTATTCATTTACTTTTAGTTGTTTGTAAGTGTTTAATATTCAGCATAATCAACACGTCATCACATCAAATAATCAACCAATCAGAGTATATCATTGTTTATGTACAGGAAGAGTAAAGATAAAGTTGCTTCCTTTCAAAACCTCCGATTCTACAAATATTTCGCCTCCCATCAATTCAATAAATTCTTTGCATAATATCAATCCCAAGCCGGAACCTTTTTCGTTGTTTGTCCCAAAAGTTGTGTAATGTTCGCGGTTGTTGAACAATTTGCATAAATTTTCTTCTTCAATTCCTTTGCCGGTATCTCGAATCGAAATTTCGACAAAAGGCAGGTTGTTTTTTTCGCTTTGTTTAATTTGAATTGTAATTTTTCCACCCGGAAACGTGAATTTTACGGCGTTAGAAATCAAATTGCGAAGAACAGTGTTTACCATGTTTTCATCGGCATAAACAAGGAAATCGTGTGAATCATCAAAAAAAATCGAAATATTTTTATTTTCTGTATCCGAAGCCGGCAATGTAATGTTTTCGTGTACCGATTCGTTAATCCAAAATTCTTCACGGCTTTGCACTATCATTCCGCTCTGACTTTTAGCCCAATACAACAGATTGCTCAGCAGATTGTGTGCCGATTTTGCGGTGTCTTTTACCGGTTTTAGAAAATCTTTAATCTCTTCGGACGAATATGTGTCGAAATCTTCGAGGATTATCTCCAATATATTACGAATATTGCCTATGGGACCGCGTAAATCGTGCCCGATAATTGAAAACATTTTGTCTTTTGTCTGTGCCGAGAGCATCAACTCATTGGCTTGATTGTTGATTCTGACATTTTGCTCCATCATTTGCAACACGACATGTTCAAGTTCATTGGTTTGGCTTGCCAATTCTTTGTTTTGTTCTTTAATTTTAATATCCGCTTTTTTTTGTATGGTGATATCGGAAACAGCAATGAGAACAGCCTGCGTAGAATCTATCCATGTCATCGGATTTGCGGAATATCGATACCATTTTGTTTTACGTTCATCGTAATATTCCCAATGTGTTCGGTAACTGAAATTTTTTGCCCTTACGCTTGGATTTGCGATAGAACATTTGCGACACGGAGCTTTGGCGGTTTCCGAAAAGAAATCGCTGCATTTGCTCATGTGGTTTTTCCCAAAAGCAACTACTGCTTGGCGATTCATATATTTTACATTGAAATTTTCGGGGTCCACAACATACATCATCGCATCGACGTTATCCAGCACAGTTTGCAATGTGTCGAACGACAAATTCACCGCAATTTCCGACAGGCGTTGTTCGCTGATGTCGTCGAAAACCGCAATTCCGCCTTTAATTTCCTTTCCGTGCAGATTAAATGTATGGGGGCGAACCTGTACCGTGATGTTAGAAAAATAGATTGACGATGCTTTTTTGTTTACACCTTCATAATATCCGTAATTTCCGGAAAGTGAATTTTCAAATTGGCGTACAATTTCTTTTTCAAAAACACTGTCTAATTTAAAATTCCGGATTTCATCGGATTCCAAGCCTAACATAATGCGGCACTGCGTGTTCATGTCGAGAATCGTTAAATCTTTGTCGAACAATAAAATACTTGCAGGCAATTTATTGAATAAATTTCGATATTCATTTTCAGATACATTTTCGTTTGTGTTCTGAAAATTGCGGGGGGAGTTTTCCGATGTTTCGTTTTTTTTACATTCTTCTAAAAGTCGCTTTAAATTGCGGTTTTCGATGAGTAATTTCGCTTTCGTTTCCTTATTTTCAGGGTTTCTTTTATCGTTATTTTCTTTCATGGCAAAACTGATGCGAAAACTCAGTGTGGCTTTTTAATTTTTTGTCGAAATTCTATTTCTTTTATGTAAAAGCACAAATATATCAAATTTATCGTTTGTACCGACATATAAAGTTATAATTTTTGAATTGATTCCCAAACTTATAAAAATATCAAACTTTTTTTTATTTTTCGATTTGCTCAAAAAGCAGAATTCGTTGAAAATGATCGATATATTTTTTTGATTTTTCTTGGGCTTTTTTCGACTCTGAAAGGTCATCGGATTTGAAATTTCGAGTATCGGAATAATCAATTTGTTCGCCGGTTTCTAATGTTTTTTTTACGCTGCTTTTAATTAATTTTTCTTTGTCGAAATAATATCGTATTTCTTGATTATCCCACATTCCTGAGGCTTTGTAGAAATAGAAAATCAGTTTTTCGGTGTCGTCAAACAAATATTCGATTTGATAGTTCATGCTTGCCGCAATGTTGTATGCCACTTCTACTTTTTCCAAACGATAACTCATGGTATAAGGGGCTGTTTCCGGATTACTTTGCCAAGCCGAATAAAAAAAACGTGCTCCGGTCATTTGTTCTCCGATTGCTGCTAAGGTGGTTCTGGCACAGAGAGTGTCATAAAAATATTCATCGCTGTTTACCCGATTGTATTTTTCGCGAATTTTCTTAACAGCATCTTCTTGTGCTGTTAATTGAAACGAAATGAAGAAGGCTGATAAGAAAAAAACAATTTTTTTCATGGATTCGGATTTTCAGGTAATTACAAACTGTTCACAAGCAAAGTGTAAATATACTCCGATTCCTCTAATTTTCAAAGGTTAAAACGTAATAAAATAGTTTGCACCGAAATTCCATATCAGAGTGATTCCGATTGCCAATAATTTTGAGAAATAAAAATTAAATCTTTTTTCAAAGAGATACAAAAAAAAATTGTTGATACCCAGCCCCAAAAGCGAAACCACCATGAAAGTAACGTATTCGGAGCCTACTCGCGGATTTTGGCTGTGAAAAGTCCAAATTCGGTTCATTACGTAATTTGAACTTGCTGCAATGGTAAAACCCACTGAATTGGCAACAAAACGATTGATTTTTGCTTTTTCTTTCAGCAAATATGTAATTCCGAAATCGATGAGCATGCCCGAAAATCCAACAACTCCAAATTTAAAAAACTTGAAAATTAACACAGATATTTGACTGTTATGCATATTATTCAAATGGACTTATAAATTCTTTAAAATCTATATTTTACGAAGATTATTTGGTAGGTATTTTTTTAAAAATCGCTTCAAATATTCGGTTTCCATTTTCGATAATGCTGATATACTGACCGAAGGAAATGAAAATTCTCCTTGGAGATTTTTCCCTTTTAAAATCAATTCGCGATGCAAACCAAAAAATGAACTCCGAATTTCGTACCCCACAAATGCCGATTGGTTGAAATTAAATGTTTTGTATTTTCTAAAAAATGGGTGTGCCGAATAAAAACGGACGGTTATTTTCTTGGCATCATCGTTGATATAAAAGTAATTCATTTTCAATATCAATAAGCCGGCATAAATCAAAGCCATTACGATAAAAGCTGCGATTTCTGCATACAATACCCACGAAGCATTGAGCTCAAAAATAGTATAAACTGCTAAGGCTGCTGCCAGTCCGAGCAAGGCGGCATAAGTGATTTTTATCTGCCCGGTTGTTAGAACATTATCTATTGTCATGACGATTTATTTGATACAAAGTTAATAAAAAATAAATGATGCCAAAGTGTCTTTCTAAGGGACTGTAACGAAATATGCTATTCATTTGGTAATGATTTCGCTGAATCTTTCGGCTAAGGCTCTGCCTTAGTCGAATATTTTAAAAGAGACTTGCCTCGAATAAATACAATCAAAACAAAGCGAATTTGTTTTTAAAAATAACCATGTTATTTCGTTACAAATCCTAAATGTCGTGTGTATCAGAAATTAAAATTATTTTTTAGATATAATTCGGAGTTGAAAATTATAATTAAATATCAATGAGTTCAATTTAAAAAGTCATAAAGTAGAAAGTTTATAAAGTTATAATACTGAAAATAAGGAC
>DYMH01000128.1 GCA_020721645.1 Draconibacterium orientale | reverse complement strand
GTTTTTCACTTTTAGTTATATTTCATTTTTCACTTTTAGTTTTTCACTTTTAGTTTTTCACTTTTAGTTTTTCACTTTTAGTTATAAAAACATGCTCACAACAACCTACATGGGACTCCAACTCCGAAACCCATTCATAGCCGGGAGTTGCGGATTGACAAACACAGTCGAACATCTTCGCGAAATTGAAAAAAGCGGAGCAGGTGCCGTTGTTATTAAATCTATATTTGAAGAACAAATTCAATACGATTCGGCACAAAGTCTGAAAGGCGAAGGCAGTTTGTGGAAAGATACTTTCAACAAAGTTGTGGGCGAAAAAGAATATTTTTACGACGATGCTTTGGCTTACATGGAAAACTACGCCAAAGAACAACCTTTAAACGAATATTTGGATTTTCTGAAACGTGCAAAAAAAGAAATCTCGATTCCGATAATTGCCAGCATACATTGCACCACGCAATACAATTGGCAATATTTCGCCAAACGTATTCAAGATACCGGCATTGATGCCATTGAATTGAATGCTTTCCTTTTGCCCTCGAATTTCAACAGAACATCGGAAGAGAACGAAAAAGTATATTTTGAAATCATTACGGAAATAAAAAAATATGTTACCATTCCGGTTTCATTGAAATTGGGATATTATTTCTCCGGACTGGCAAACACTTTGCAAAAATTATCGGATACAGGAATTTCGGCTTTTGTGCTGTTCAATCGCTCGTTCAACCCCGATATCGACATCGATAATTTGGAAATGACATCGAACAACACGTTCAGTTATCCGACAGAATATTTCCATACCTTGCGTTGGGTAGCAATTCTCAGCGGACGCGTTCAAGCCGACATCGCCGCCTCAACCGGTATTCACGATGCCGAAGCGGCAATCAAACAACTACTTGCCGGTGCAAGCACCGTGCAAGTGGCTTCGGCAATGTACAAAAATGGATTCCCTGTATTCACCGAAATGATTAAGGAAACAGAAGCGTGGATGAAAAAACACAATTTCAAATCGATCGATGAATTTAGAGGCAAACTGAGCCAAAACAAAGTCGAAAATCCGGCTGCCTACGAGCGTGTGCAGTTTATAAAGATATTTACGAACATTATTTGATAATTGTCAATGAGTTCTGTCTCGTATGTTTTATTCCGGCAAAACAAGCTATATGCTTAATTATAACAGCTTTACAAATTATTTTTTAATTAATTTAAAACTCTTATTGTCAGCACTTTAACTTTATAAACTTTCTACTTTATAACTTTTCAAACTGAACTCATCAATAAAAACACACCCGCCCGATAAAAATCCGAACCATAGACAAAAACACATGAAATCCCCATGCAAACACCAAACACTCAAAAATACCGAGCAACTTCACACAAAACAGTAAAAATTAACATTTACAAAACTATTAACAGATGAAGCAAATTAATTTATCAATTTTAGTATTAATCCTTTTTGTAGGGCATTTATCTGCACAAAGAGATCGCAGCAATAAACAAAAAACAGAATTTATAAAAAAATACAATCCGTATTTGGCTGCAAAAAATGAATTTCCGGATTGCAAAATATTCTGCGGATTAAGTCAAAGTAAACAACTTGTTTCAAAACCCGGAAAAAGCAGTAATTTTGTTTGGGACGGCGAACTTTCTGCATGGAATCACAAAACAAACAATGATTATACGTATGATGCAGAATCAAGACTCGCCGAAATTATTCAACACAATCCTGTAAGCGGAGTGAACACGTTGCGAAATGTAATAGAATATACAAACGGAATATATACATTAGAAAAATTTCAAACATGGGTAACCGACACATGGATAGATTCATTAATTCTGCATAATCCGATAGATCAATTTGGAAATCACACTGCCTATATAATAGAAGAACGGACGAACGGCATTATGGATACAATTATTGGAAATCGATTTACAAACACTTATATCGGAAATAATCAATTATCGGAAGTAATTACCGAAAATTGGAATAACGCTTGGGAAATAATTACAAAAGATACATACTCCTACGACATCGCGGGAAACCAAGTTTCAAATATCATGCAAGAATACAGCGGCGATAATTGGATAAACAGTCTGAAATTTCAATGGTTTTTCAATCCGGGTGAAATCGGATTTAATGAATTTAAGTTAGAACAATGGCAAGAGGATTGGGTTGTCGTTAACCATTCGTATGCTATTGAATGGTATGATTACGACAATGATATAATTTCACACTTTATAGACCGGCAATTAAACGGTGCTGTTTGGGAAGATTTTTATCAAGAAACCGTAGTATTCGGAGCAAACGGTAGTTTTGTTTCCTCCTCAGACACTCTCAACGCATCAGGCTGGGAAACAGTGGGAAAGGAAACAAAAATATTTGATACATTAGGTAATTTCACAAATGATATTTGGGACGAAAAAATCGACGGAATTTGGAATACAGTTTACGAAAATGCCGATATATTAACATACAACACAGTGGACATTACTGAAAGAATTAAACAGCATACCGACCCGTCAGGTACCGACTTGATTAATTTTGAGAAATACACCTATTCCAATTTTCAACACTTTAATTCTGTTCCGGAAAATATAAAGGAAAACGACATCAATTATTTTTCTATATACAATGATATTTTAAAAATCACGTTTCAGACGTCCAAAAACAGAAAATGTTCAATGTACGATATACAAGGTCGTCTTGTTATCAAAACAATTTCAACAGATAACTCAGTTGAAATAAATTGTATGACATTACAATCTGGTGTTTTCATCCTGAAAATTGAAAATGAATCAGGATCGGTATATACACATAAATTCGTTAATGTGAAATAGATACGTGTCATACAAATTGTCAATATTAAATCACATGCACAATTTTATTTCGTGCGGTTTTTTATATTTTGATACCAAAAGCAGTATCTTTACAAAGCAATAAATGAATAACTGTATAGTTTCACAATGTGATCAATGAATTGTCGATGATTACTGTTTTAATTAAATAAACTCAGCCCAAGTTTCCGCTACATTTGCACCTTTTTTTTACCACAATCACACCACCAAACCATAAATCAACAAAATAACCGCAATCAAACAGAAGATGTTGTTCAGATTTCGTGCAACGAGTTACTGAAAAAACTTCATCAACATTAAATTTCTTTAAAAAAACGTATTTAATTTTTAACAAAATAATTCACTTTTGGCGTTGATATTTCCGAAAAAAGCGTACTTTTGCATCTTTTTAAACATAAAATTTTCAATATTTATCTGATAAACAGAAAAATAGAAATAGTAATATGTTGTAAAACATCAACTTAAATCATAATTATTCATTTTTTCAATTCACAATGCCACTTACTAAATTAAGAAACATCGGAATCGCGGCACATATCGACGCGGGAAAAACAACGGTTACCGAACGCATTCTTTTCTTCACCGGAACAACCCGCAAAATGGGTGAAGTTCACGATGGTGCTGCCACCATGGACTTTATGAAACAAGAGCAAGAACGCGGAATCACCATTGCTTCGGCTGCTATTTCCTGCAAATGGAACGAATCACAAATCAACCTGATTGATACACCGGGACACGTCGATTTTACAATAGAAGTAGAACGTTCGTTGAGAGTTATCGATGGAATGGTTGCTGTTTTTTGTGCCGTCGGCGGTGTTGAACCGCAAAGTGAAACCGTTTGGCATCAAGCCGACAGATATCGCGTGCCGCGCATCGCATTTGTAAATAAAATGGACCGCAGCGGAGCCGAATTTTCGGAAGTTGTGATTCAGATGAACAAATATTTAGATGCCAACGCCGTTCCGTTCCAAGTTCCAATGGGTTCGGAAGATAATTTTATCGGATTAATCGATATCATCGAACGCAAAGCTTTTAATTTTGCCGACGGCGAACGCGGCGAAATCCCCGTTCCCGCCGAATATGTTGAACGAATGGAAGAAGCTCGAAAATTCCTCATCGAAAAACTCGCCGACTACAACGACCAAATCATGGAATTGTATCTCGAAGAAAAAGATGTACCAAACGAATTACTCAAAACTGCCGCACGCGATGCAACTTTGAAACTTATGATTACGCCTGTTTTTGCAGGTGCTGCATATAAAAATAAAGGCGTGCATCTGATACTTGATGCCGTTGTAGATTATCTTCCTTCGCCAATTGATGTTGGTGCCGTTGTGGGACTTGATGTTGATGACCCGGAAAAATCGCATCATCGAAATCCTTCCAAAAATGAACCTTTTTCTGCCTTAGCTTTCAAATTGATAAACGACCCGTATGTCGGACAACAAACCTTTGTCCGTATCTTCTCGGGAGCCATCAAAGGCGGCGTTCAAATTTTCAATACCACAAAAGGAAAACCCGAACGCGTAGGACGAATTTTTAAAATCCGTGCCAAAGACCGCGAAGAAATCAGCGAAGCAGGTCCGGGCGATATTGTTGCCCTTGTCGGTATGAAAGTTACAAAAACAGGAGACACTTTGTGCGACCCTGACCACCGTCTGTTGCTCGAAAACATTCACGTTCCGCCCACAGTTATTGAGCTCAAAGTTCAACCTGCAAACCGTAAAGAACAAAGCAAACTCGGCGAAGCCCTCGCTAAATTGATGAACGAAGACCCTTCATTCAACGTTCGATATAACGAAGAAACCGAAGAATCAATTATTTCCGGCATGGGCGAATTGCATTTGGAAATTATTATCGACCGATTGAAAGAAGAATTTAAAGTTGATGTTATTGTCGGCGAACCCGCCGTTGCACTTCGCGAAACCATTACTGCCGAAGAAGAAATCAATTACAAATATTCGAAACAAACGGGCGGTAAAGGACAATTTGCACACGTTGTTTTCCGTATCGAACCCAACGAAGGCAAGGGTTACGAATTTGTCGATAAAATCAAAGGCGGTGCCATTCCGAACGAGTACATTCCATCGGTTGATAAAGGCATTCGCAAAACAATTGAAGACGGTATTTTGTCCGGATTCCCCATTGTTGATGTTAAAGTTGTACTGTTAGACGGAAAATATCACCCCGTGGATTCTTCCGACCAAGCATTCCAAACCTGTGCATCAATCGCATTCAAACAAGCATTCCTCAAAGCAACACCGATACTTTTGGAACCGATGATGAAAATCGAAATCAACACGCCCGACGATTACATTGGCAACGTAGTTGGCGATATGAACAAACGTCGCGGAAAAATAGAATCCATGCGCCGGCATCGTAAAGGTTCGCAAAAAGTAAACGGTTTTGTTCCGTTGCAAGAAATGTTCGGTTATGCAACAACTTTACGCAATATTTCGAGCGGACGAGCCAATTATGCCATGGAATTTTTCCAATACATGCCCATGTCTAAAACAGTTCAGGAAGAAATGTTGAAGAAAATCGAAGCTAAAAAAGCTGAGAAAAAATAATTTAAAATGTGAAAATGAACAAAAAAAACACTCCGAAAAATTTGGAGTGTTTTTTTTTAATATTAATTACTGCAATTTTAATAGAGTTTATTATTTCAAATAAAACTTCAACCTAAAAATAGTATTCAAAATTTTATTCCGCCAAACTGTGAACCAGCAAGCCGCTGCGGAGTTTGGGTTCAAACCACGTCACTTTTGGGGGCATTATCAAATCGTTATCGGCAATGGTCATCAGTTGTTCCATCGAAACAGGGAACAAGGCGAAAGCTGCTTTCATTTCGCCCGAATCGACACGTTTTTTTAATTCGCTCAAACCCCGTATTCCGCCTACGAAATCAATTCGGTCCGAACGCCGTAAATCCATGATATTCAAATGCGGTTCGAGAACTTCTTGCGTTAAAATTGTAACATCTAAAACCCCAATCGGATTTTTGGGGTCGAAAGTGCCTTCTTTTGCCGATAATTTATACCATTTTCCACCCAAATAAAGCGAAAAATCATGTAATTTTTCGGGGCGATATTCTGATGTTCCTTTTTCTTGAATATCGAAACTGTGTTTCAATTTGGCAAGAAATTCAGTTTCCGACAAACCGTTCAAATCTTTTACAACACGGTTGTAATCAATAATTCGTAATTGCGAAGCCGGAAAATTTACCGATAAAAAGAAATTATATTCTTCATTGCCCGTATGTTTGGGGTTATTTTTTTTAAGCTCCGCTCCTACTCTTGCTGCGGCTGCCGTGCGATGGTGGCCGTCGGCAACATACAAGTATTTAATTTCGTCGGCAAAGATTTGTTCAATATCAGCAATCGTTTTTTCATTGTTGATAATCCAAACTTTGTGGTTTACCTCGTCGGAAGTTGTTACATCATACACCGGACCTTGTTGTATGGTTTCCGAAACATAAGCATCGATTTTAGCATTGTCTCGGTATGCAAAAAATACAGGTTCGGCGTTAGCGTTTGCTACACGAACATGATTCATGCGGTCTTCTTCCTTATCGGGGCGTGTCAGCTCGTGTTTTTTAATAATTCCGTTCAAATAATCGCCAACAGCTGCACCGCCTACAAGTCCGTATTGTGTTGTTCCCCACATGGTTTGGGCATAAACATAAAAACATTTTTGTGTATCCTGAACCATCCACCCTTCGGAAATCATTTTCTCCAAATTTTCCTTTGCTTTCAGATAAACGGGCATGGTATGCGTATCAATTTTAGGGTCTAAATCAATTTCGGGTTTGGCAACATGAAGGAATGTGTAAGGATTTCCTTTGGCTTCCTCGCGGGCTTCTTCCGAATTGAGAACATCATACGGGCGTGAAGCAATTTTTCCGGCTAAGTCCGGAATGGGACGAATACCTTTGAACGGTTTTAATATTGACATGATAATAAAAAATTATGAATTATGAACTATGAATTATAAGTTATTAATACACAAGATTAAAGAAAATTGATAGAAATCAAAAAATCCTGTTTCGGATAAGGAAATAGAAATTTACTTTTAATAAGATATAAGTTTTGGATATTTTATTAATTTTGGCAAAATTATAAAAACTATTGCCAAGAAAAAAGTGATTTTTAACATGATTTTTTGGGGCATACATTTTGACTTTACTCTTTTGAAAAGTATTCGATTTTTTATGAAAAAATTCCTCTTAATTCTCACGATTCTATTAATTTCTCAACTCACTTTTGCTCAAAATTTTAACCGTTTTGTCGATTTTTCGGACTCATTACCTAAAAATGATACATCTAAATTACATTTTTCGATACAAAATCTAAATTTTTTCAGAAATAACGAATATTTCAATAATTTTTACGAAGGCTACACTCTCATCGGCTATTTTTTAAAACCCGAAATTGTGTGGCAACCTTATACAAATTTTAAAATTAGCGGCGGTGCACATTTTCAAAAATATTCGGGAATCGAGGGCTTCACACAAATTGCACCTACTTTTTCGGTCTCATATCAGCCTTTTCAAAATGCAGAAATACGACTCGGAACCCTCGACAACAGCGGAAACCACGGATTAGACGACCAAATTTATTTTACCGAACGATTTCTTACCCAAAATATCGAAAATGGTCTGCAATTAAAATATCAATCAACACGTATAAAAACAGATACTTGGCTCAATTGGGAACAATTCATTTTTCACGGCTCCAATTACCCCGAACGATTGACTTTCGGGACTTCAAACCAAATTATCTTGAATCCGAATTCCTCAAAATACAGATATTCATTTGATTTACAGTCTATTATAACGCACAGAGGCGGACAAATCAACGAAAATAAACAACCAATTTTGTCGATAGCCAATTTTCTGTTTGGATTGAATTGCGATTTTAAGCTCAATAAATTGAATATCAGATTGAAAGAAAATTATTTGACTTTTACCGATATTTCGCCTTCAAAAAACCTCCCCTATTTGTCGGGATATTCGATTGTTTCGGGAGTTGATATTCGATACAAAAATATTGAAGCAAATTTGAATCATCGCTACGGAAAATTTTTCATTTCGTCGCGAGGAAACCCTTTGTACATGTCAATATCCGAAGATATTTCGGGATACAAAGAACCTTTTCGAGCCTTTTTTGTCGGAAATTTGATGTATGCCAAAGAAGTATATCAAGGTTTGAAACTTGGACTTGGTTTTGAATCATATTACGATTTGTATAATAAAACATTAGACTACACATACAGTTTTTACATTTCATTCAACTTTATCAACACGATTTCAAAAAAATAAAACAAAAATGAACATTACACAAAAACTTTCCATAATTCTTATCGTTATTGCAACAATAGTCGGTTGTGCCAAAGAAAATATCATTCCGAAAAACCCCAATGAAAGCCTCGCAGGTCGCCGCATTCGCTATACGGTGCAGGTTGTTTCGGGCGACAATTTTTCAAAATCGACCACCTTCCTCGACTCAGTTTCAGTTACATTGGTAATGAACGACAGTGTTTATACTAAATTAACTGACTCTTCGGGAGTTACAACATTCAACAATCTGGCTTCCGGAAATATTTCGGTAAAAATATCAAAAAACAATTATACCACAGCTGTTTACACAGTTGATTTGTCGCTGAACAACGATTCGGCTTCCAACTATGACACCGACAATTTACGAAATTCATCGAGTACCGTCTGTATTTTTCCGAACACCGGGTTGGGAACTGCTCAAATTACAGGTAAAGCCTTTGCCGATTTAGATTTAACAACACCCGAAAAAGAATATGTGCCTTTCGGAACGACAATTTCGGCAGTTATTCTGCCACATTCCATCGAAAATTTTATAAACCATACCGGCGGCGGGCACATTCTGGGCTTACATTACGAAAATGCCTCGGTTTGGTCCGAAATTCAAACCAACGGCGACTTCTCGCTCAACGTTCCGGCAGCTTCGGTCGGTTTGAACATCATTTTAAATGCCGAAGATTTTGTTTATCAGCAAATTATCAGTCCGGGCATCTCGCAACGGAAAATCTACACTTTCGCTCAGGACACATTAATTGTATATCCAAACTTTACAAAAATCTATGATATTTTTTACAATTAATCTGTAAAAACAATTGGTTACGTTAAAATATACCACCTTCGGTTAAAATCAATATATTGTACATCAATCTTTTATATAATTTCTCCCAAGCTCAATCGTTCAAAGCAAAAAAAAATGAAAAATCTTGTTTATTATTTCAAATGGAGTATTAACTTTGCGGTTTGCAAAATTGTGCAAAAGAACTCTTAGAAATACATTAAAACAATGATAAAAATTACATTTCCCGATGGCAATTCCCGCGAATTTGAAAGCGGAATCAAGGGAATCGAAATAGCTAAAATTTTAAGCAACAGCTTGGCTTCCGAAGTGTTGTCAATTGGAATCAACGGAGAAAACAAAGACTTAACGCAGTCCCTAACACAAGACTCTTCTATCGTATTTTATAAATGGGACGATGTGGAAGGAAAACACGCTTTCTGGCATTCGTCGGCACATTTAATGGCAGAAGCTCTCGAATCGTTTTATCCGGGAATGAAATTCGGAATCGGTCCGGCAATAGAAAACGGATTTTATTATGATGTTGAATTGCCGGAAGGACAAACAATTTCTGATGCCGATTTCAGGAAAATAGAAGATAAAATGCTCGAAATTGCCCGCGGAAAATTCGATTATGCTCGAACCGACGTCAGCAAAAATGAAGCTTTAAAATTTTTTACCGACAAAAAAGATAATTACAAAGTCGAACTTATTACCGACTTGGAAGACGGTACGATTAGCCTTTACAAACAAAATACATTTACCGATTTGTGTAGAGGTCCACACTTGCCGAACACAAGTTATATTAAATCGGCAAAAATTCTCAGCATTGCAGGTGCATACTGGCGTGGCGACGAAAAACGAAAACAGCTGACTCGTGTTTACGGAATTACATTCCCCAAACAAAAACAACTGGAAGAATATCTCGTATTGCTCGAAGAAGCGAAAAAACGCGACCACCGAAAAATAGGTAAAGAATTGGAATTGTTTACCTTTTCGGCACGTGTGGGCATGGGACTTCCGCTCTGGCTTCCCAAAGGTGCGATGTTACGCGAACGTTTGGAACAATTTCTGAAAAAAGTACAAAAAAAATACGGCTACGAACCTGTTATTACACCGCATATCGGACAAAAAGAATTGTACGTAACTTCGGGTCATTATGCTAAATACGGCAAAGATTCGTTTCAACCGATACATACCCCACAAGAAGGCGAAGAATTTTTGTTGAAACCGATGAACTGTCCGCATCACTGCGAAATTTACAAAAGTAAACCGCGTTCGTACAAAGATTTGCCGGTTCGCTATGCCGAATTTGGTACCGTGTATCGCTACGAACAAAGCGGCGAATTGCACGGTTTGACACGTGTTCGAGGATTTACACAAGACGATGCCCACATTTTTTGTCGCCCCGACCAATTGAGCGAGGAATTTATGAAAGTAATCGATATTGTACTTTATATTTTCAAAACTCTTGATTTTAAAGACTTTACAACTCAAATATCTTTGCGAGACAAAGAAAATCACGAGAAATATATCGGAAGCGATGAAAATTGGGAAAAAGCCGAAAGTGCAATCATCGAAGCTGCCAATGCAAAAGGCTTGAAAACGATAGTCGAATACGGCGAAGCTGCGTTCTATGGTCCGAAATTGGATTTCATGGTAAAAGATGCTTTGGGCAGAAAATGGCAATTGGGAACAATTCAGGTAGATTATAATTTGCCCGAACGTTTCGAATTAGAATATGTAGGCAACGACGACAAAAAATATCGCCCCGTAATGATTCATCGTGCACCTTTTGGCTCGATGGAACGATTTGTGGCTGTACTTATTGAACACACAGCAGGCAAATTTCCGCTCTGGCTCACACCCGAACAAGCAGTGGTACTGCCTATCAGCGATAAATTTAACGATTATGCAAAAAAAGTTTCGAATATCCTTAATAATTACGATATTCGCACCGTTTTGGACGAAAGAAACGAGAAAATAGGCAAAAAAATTCGCGATAACGAATTGAAACGCATACCGTACATGGTAATCGTTGGCGAAAAAGAAGCAGAAACAGAAACCATTTCTGTAAGACGACAAGGAGAAGGCGATAAAGGCAGTTTTACCTGCGAAGATTTTGCAAAAATAATAAACGAAGAAATTGAAAAACAACTGAATTAATTAGGAATTAGAAATTAGAAATTAGGAAATAGGAATTAAGAATTAAGAATTAAGAATTAAGAATTAGGGATTAAGAATTAGGAATTAAGAATAATAAAAAAATCAACACATCAACTCATCAACTCATCAACTCATCAACACATCAACACATCAACATATCAACACATCAACACATCAACACATCAACACATCAACACATCAACACATCAACA
>DYMH01000127.1 GCA_020721645.1 Draconibacterium orientale | reverse complement strand
TCTGCAAAAATAAATATTATTTATGTAATTAAGTCTATGATTGTTTTATCAATGTCGTTGCAGTTCAACCCGATGACGATATTCCCGTACAACAATCCATTTTCGACAAAAAACTGAGCGACGGTGCAGTTTCATTTACTTACAATCAACCGGACAAAGGAAATTCGTATTTCTTTGTTTACCTGGTGTCGTTGGACAACAAGGAAACATCAGATTCCAAACGCTTAACAGTGTAAGCCTTGTGAATCTCGAAAACGAAAAATTAGATTCTCTTTTGCTGAACATCATGAATCGGTCTCAATACGCTGATTCTGTGATGTTCGGCTTTTTTTATACACTCTATCATACCGGTTTGCGTTTCAACGATTTGTATGATATTTCCCGAATGACGATTCAAAAAGACACGGTTTCCGTTCAACCCTCAAAAAAGAACAATACTCGAATCATTGAAATTGAGAATTTCCATCCGCAAACCCTCACTTTCATTAAAAATCAAATCAATTTTTATTATCAATTTGCCTCTTATCGGACTTATACAAGAACATTCAACAAACTTTCAGCCGGCAAACAATTTTTTGTAAAATCAAAACCGGCAAGCCTGCATTTATTCCGGCACAATTACGTCCGGAAACTCTACTTTAATCAACATAAAACCCTTCCTGAAATACAAGAAATTTTAGGCTTGAAAAGTTTGGATATTGTGAGCGATTATGCTTTTCAGGATATTCGAGTTTCGAAATAACATCTTTTATTCTTTTATATGCTATCATTTTTCTATTTTTGGGAAATTGTAAAAGCTCAATTTTCCAATGTCCAAAGAAAAACAAATAGAAGACGGCTTTATTGAAAAGCTGAAAGATTTAAAATATATCTACCGCGAGGATATTCGCGACAGATTATCCTTAGTTTCAAATTTCAGAGAAAAATTTCAAACACTTAACAGAGTAAATTTAACTGATTCTGAGTTTGATCGTTTACTTGAAGACATCATTAAACCCGATGTATTTGCATCGTCTAAATTACTGCGCCAACAAAACTATTTTGAACGTGAAGACGGTACTCCCTTGCATTACTTTTTGGTAAACAACAAGGATTGGTGCAAAAACGATTTTGAGGTTATAAATCAATTACGGATTAATACCCGAGACAGCCACCATCGCTACGATGTTATTATACTGATAAACGGTCTTCCTTTGGTACAAATTGAACTCAAAGCACCGCCGTTCAGTCCTCGAAAAGCCATGCAGCAAATTGTGGATTACAAAAACGATCCGGGAAACGGTTATACAAACACCTTGCTCAGTTTCATGCAATTGTTTATTGTCAGTAACCGAACAGATACTTTGTATTTCTCCAATAACAACAACAATCACTTTGCCTTTAATGCCGATGAGCATTTTTTACCGGTGTACCGCTTGGCTGATGAAAAAAATAGGAAAATCACCAACCTTGATGATTTTTCATACAAATTTCTCTCAAAATGTATTTTGGGCGAAATGATCAGCCTTTACATGGTTTTGGTTCAAAGCGAGCAAAAGATTCTGGTCATGCGACCGTATCAGATTTATGCCGTTAAAAATATTGTCGATTCAATTCATGAAAACCGTGGCAACGGTTACATTTGGCATACGACCGGCAGCGGTAAAACCTTGACTTCTTTCAAAGCTTCCACGCTGCTGAAAAATAATCCGGACATTGAAAAATGCCTCTTTGTCGTGGACAGAAAAGACCTCGACCGACAAACCCGAGAAGAATTTAATAGATTTCAGGAGAACTGTGTGGAAGAAAACACAAACACCTTTACTCTTGTAAATCGTTTATTATCCGACGACTATTCCGATAAAGTAATTGTTACCACAATTCAAAAACTCGGTTTGGCTCTGGATGAAAACAGCAAGAGAAACAAGACGCGCAAAGATGAAGGTAAAGTAACGTATAAAGAAAAACTGGAACCGTTGAGCAACAAACGCTTGGTCATTATTTTTGACGAATGCCACCGTTCCCAATTCGGCGACAGCCACAAAGCGATAAAAGATTTTTTCCCGAATGCTCAGCTATTCGGTTTTACCGGAACACCGATTTTTGAAGAAAATGCCTCATACAAGCAAATCGACGGCACGGTCGGTTCTATGAAAACCACCAAAGATGTGTTTCAAAATCAGTTGCATTCTTACACCATTACCAATGCCATTGACGACGAAAATGTTTTACGTTTTCATATCGACTATTTCAAACCCGAAGGCAAAGCCGTAAAACCCGGCGAAGCTATGGCAAAAAAAGCCGTGATTGATGCCATTTTAAAAAAGCATCATGCAGCAACCAATTTCGGACGTTTCAATGCCCTTATGGCAACCTCTTCAATCAACGATGCAATTGAATATTACCGTTTATTTAAAGAAACACAAGATAAACTTTCGGTTGCAGACCCCGAATACAAGGCTTTGAATATTGCTTGCGTATTTTCTCCGCCTGCCGATGGTAATAAAGACATCAAACAAATTCAGGAAGATCTTCCGCAAGAACAAGCCGACAACCAACAAGAACCCGATAAAAAGAAAGAAGCTTTGATTGAAATCATTAAAGATTACAACAAACAATTCGGCACAAATCACAAAATTACCGAGTTCGACGGCTATTATCAGGACGTACAGCAACGCATCAAAGACCAAAAATACAGCAACACCGATTATCCGCACAAAAACAAAATTGATATTACAATTGTTGTGGATATGTTGCTCACGGGTTTCGACAGCAAATACCTGAACACGCTGTATGTGGACAAAAACCTAAAACATCACGGACTCATACAGGCTTTTTCACGTACAAATCGTATTTTAAACGACACCAAACCCTACGGAAACATTCTTGATTTCCGCAGCCAACAAATCGAAACGGACAGTGCCATTGCTTTGTTTTCGGGCGAAGACACCAAGCGGGCAAAAGAAATTTGGCTGGTCGATCCGGCTCCGGTTGTGATTCAAAAATATGAGAAAGCCGTTGAAGAACTTCGCAGTTTTATGCAAAAAGAAGGTTTGTCCTGTACTCCCGATGAAGTAAACAATCTCAAAGGCGATTCGGCCCGTATCGGATTTACAAACCTGTTTAAAGAAGTGCAAAAGCTGAAAACGCAACTCGACCAATACACAAGCCTGAGCGACGAAAGCACCGAAAAAATCGAAGCCTTGATTCCGAAAGATACTTTTATGGAGTTTAAAGGAACCTACCTCGAAACCGCAAAACGCCTGAAAGCTAAATTCGACAGTAAAGAAGCACAAGGCACTCCCGATGCCGAACAACTCGATTTTGAATTTGTACTTTTTGCTTCGGCACTGATCGACTACGATTATATTATGGGCTTGATTGCAAAATTTACCGGCGACACGCCTTCAAAAGAAAAGATGACCCGCGAGCAGCTCATCAATATTCTGAGTTCGAGTGCCAACATGATGGACGAGCGCGATGATATTGCCGATTTCATCAATAATTTAAAACCCGGTAAAAACAAAGGAGTTGATGAAATAAAGAGTGATTACCAACGCTTTAAAACAGAAAAGCAAACCGCCGAATTAAATACAATTGCAAAAAATCACGGTTTGGACGACGAAACCCTGAAAAAATTTACAGACCGTATTTTAGACCGCATGATTTTCGACGGCGAAGAACTGACCGACCTCTTAGCCCCTTTAAATCTCGGTTGGAAAGAACGCCGCCTCAAAGAACTCGCACTCATGGAAGACCTTGCACCCTTATTAAACAAACGCGCCGCCGGTCGCGAAATATCCGGATTAAACGCATATCAATAATCTTAAACACGATAATAATCTTTAACACGATTTATAAGATGAATAAGATAAACAAGATAAAAAAGACAAATACATAAAACCATCTTACACATCTTAAAAATCTTAAAAATCCTGTTCAGACAATTATTAAAAACCCTGTTCAGACAATATGCAGACAATGTATAAAGAAGATATTAACAAACTGACACACAAAATTATTGGTTGTGCCATGGAAGTACATAATCAATTGGGCAACGGATTTCAAGAGGTCATTTACCAACGTTCCTTAGCCATTGAGTTTGGCTTACAGAATATTGCATTTGAACGTGAAATGGAAATGGAACTTTTATATAAAAACGAACATGTAGGTACTCGCAGAGTTGACTTTTTTGTAGAAGGAATGGTAATGGTTGAAATAAAAGCAATTGAAAATTTGGAAGCCGTACATAAAGCACAAGCAATAAACTATTGCGAAGCTTATAATATTGCCGACGGCTTACTCATAAATTTCGGTGCCGAACGACTGCAATATCACAGAGTCTTTAACAAAAAACTAAAAAATAATCTTTAACACGATAAACAATCCTTAACACGATGTATAAGATGAATAAGATTATCAAGATAAAAAGATAAAAACAAAAAACATCTTACACATCTTATAAATCTTAAAAATCATGTTCAGACAATTATTAAAAATCCTGTTCAGACATTTTTAAAAAAAATCATTACCAATGAGAATAAAATCCGATTTATTTACTTTTATAAAGTAAGAAATATCTATATTTGTACTTTATTAATGATAGTTTTATGAAATTAGATATATTGGAAGAAGTCGTTTTAGACCAAAAACAAAATCTTGCGAAAAAAGAAATCGGTTTAAAAAGGCATGCTGACACCGTAAAAGCCCTGACAACAAAACAAATTACAGTGATCAGCGGTATAAGACGTTGCGGAAAATCGACTCTTTTGTGGCAAATGATGCAAAATTTTGATGCTTTTTATTATCTGAATTTTGATGATGAAAGACTGATAAATTTTAACACGGAAGATTTCAGAGAATTAATGATTATTTTCAAAAAACAGCACGAGGCTTCGACCGTTTTTTTTGATGAAATTCAAAATATCGACGGCTGGGAACGTTTTATCAGGCGTTTATTCGACGAAAATTTTAAAATTTTCATTACGGGAAGCAACTCAAAACTACTCAGTTCCGAACTTGCAACACACCTCACGGGGCGATATATCAAAATTGAACTTTACCCATTCTCTTTTGCCGAATTTCTGGATTTTAACCATATCGACACAAAACAATTATCGTCAGACTCCAAAGCTCAAATAATAAAGCATTTCGACGAATATTTAAACAAAGGCGGATTCCCCGAATATTGGAAATATAAGGACGAAGAATTTATAAAACGTGTTTACGAAGACATTATTTACAAAGATTTGATTGCCCGGTTTAAAATCCGAAATATCAGTCAGTTTAAAAAACTTTCGCATTTCCTGTTTTCCAATTTCACGGGCGAAATAAGCTATAACTCCCTAAAATCAATTCTCGGCATAAAAAGTGCAAACACTATAAGCGAATATATTTCGGCTTTGCAAGAAGCCTATTTGTTATTTGAACTGTATAAATTTGAGTTTTCCTTGAAAAAACAATACACTTCAAACAAAAAAATTTATGCCATCGACAACGGAATCAGAAATCAGGTTGCCTTCCGATTTTCGGAAGATAAAGGAAAACTTTTGGAAAACATTGTGTTTACCGAATTAATGCGCCGACAAAAAGATATTTATTTCCATAAAACCAAAACCGGAAAAGAAGTTGATTTTTTGTATTTTGAAAACAACATGTACAACTTAATTCAGGTAGCCTACGATATTAGCGACCCGAGAACCGCCGACAGAGAAACAGCATCTCTCCTGGAAGCTGCCAAAGAAACAGAAAATTCCGAATTGTACATCATCACATACAATACGCAAGAAATAATTACCGCAGAAAACAAAACAATCCACGTAATACCCGTTTGGAAATGGCTTCTGAATATTTAAAAAAAAAGCCCCTTTGAAGATAAAAAAAATAATCTTAAACACGATTTATAAGATGAATAAGATAAACAAGATAAAAGAAAATAATCCTTAACACGATATATAAGATGATAAGATAAACAAGATAAAAACATAAAAACATAAAAACAAAAACCATCTTACACATCTTAAACATCTTAAAAATCATGTTCAGACAATCCTTAACACGATGTATAAGATGAATAAGATAAACAGGATAAAAAGATAAAAACATAAAAACAAAAACCATCTTACACATCTTACACATCTTAAAAATCATGTTCAGACAATCTTAAACACGATATATAAGATGAATAAGATAAACAGGATAAAAAGATAAAAACATAAAAACAAAAAACATCTTACACATCTTAAAAATCTTAAAAATCATGTTCAGACAATATTCAGACAATTATAAAAATGAAACAAAATAAAAACAAAAACACTGACCAAGCCCCGGCTCTTATCCCGAAACTCCGTTTTAAGGAATTTGAAGGGGAATGGGAAGATACGAAGTTGGGGGAGATAGGAAATCCTTTAATGTACAAGAGAATTTTCAAAGAACAAACAACTTCTGTTTCTGTAAATACAATTCCTTTTTACAAAATAGGCACTTTTGGTAGAGAAGCTGATGCGTATATTTCCATAGAGCTTTATAATGACTTTAAAAGTAGATATTCTTTCCCAAATAAAGGTGATATTCTTATTTCTGCTTCTGGGACAATTGGGAAATTGGTTGTTTATGACGGTTCACCGGCATATTTCCAAGATTCAAATATAGTTTGGTTAGGTAATAATGAAGAATTTGTGCTTAATAGATTTTTATTCTATTGTTATTCAATTATTAAATGGCAAACGTCTGATGGTGGTGTTATTCAAAGATTATATAACTCAGATTTGAAAAATATTAAATTTCAATTCCCAAAAGATAAATCCGAACAACAAAAAATCGCCTCTTTTCTTTCCTCATTGGATGTGCGCATAGAAGCCGAAACCCAAAAACTCCAAGCCCTAAACCGGCACAAAAAAGGCCTCATGCAAAACCTTTTTCCTGCCGAAGGTGAAACAACTCCAAAACTCAGATTTAAAGGTTTTGAAGGGGAGTGGGAAGAGAAAGAATTTAATCAATTGTTTAAAATAGGAAGTGGAAAAGATTACAAACATTTGAAAAGAGGTGAAATTCCTGTTTTTGGTTCTGGTGGCTATATGCTTTCTGTAAATGATTTTTTATATGAAGGCGAAAGCGTTTGTATTGGAAGAAAGGGTACTATTGATAAACCAATTTTTCTTTCTGGTAAATTTTGGACTGTTGATACTTTGTTTTATACTCATTCTTTTTTAAATTGCACTCCTAAGTTTATCTATATGATTTTTCAAAATATTAATTGGAAAGATCACAATGAAGCTGGGGGAATACCAAGCCTTTCAAAAACAACAATTGGTAAAATTACAACATTTGTCCCGTCAATTCTCGAACAACAAAAAATCGCCGCCTGTTTATCATCCATAGATGAAATCATAACGGCACAGGGCGAAAAAATTGAAAAATTAAAACAACACAAAAAAGGATTAATGCAACAAATGTTTCCAAATCCGGAAGCGTAAACAAACATTAATCATTAATCAATAAAAAATAATCATTATAAAAATGACCCAAATACAGCAACAACAACAATTAGGAAAAACACTTTGGGCAATTGCCGACCAGCTCCGCGGTGCTATGGATGCCGACGACTTTAAAGATTATATGTTGTCGTTTTTATTCCTTCGCTACCTGTCCGACAATTACGAAACAGCCGCAAAAAAAGAACTCGGTTCCGATTTTCCTGTTTTGGACAAAGACGACCGTCGCAGCCCGCTCACTTTTTGGTATCGAGACAACGAGAAAGACAGTGAAATGTTCGAAGGCATGATGCGCGAGAAAGTGCATTACGTCATCAAACCGGAATTTCTTTGGAGCAGTATCGCCGAAATGGCACGCACTCAAAGCCCCGATTTATTAAAAACACTCGGCGAAGGGTTAAAGTATATCGAAGAAAAATCGTTTCTGAGCACCTTTCAGGGCTTATTCTCCGAAATCAATCTGAATTCCGATAAACTCGGCAGAGATAATCCGGCACGAAACAAAAAACTTTGCACCATCATTCAAAAAATTGCCGACGGCATTAAATCATTTTCATCAGACAGCGACACCCTGGGCGATGCCTACGAGTATCTGATTGGTCAGTTTGCTGCCGGTTCGGGCAAAAAAGCCGGCGAATTTTATACTCCGCAAAACCTTTCTGCCATTCTCTCTCGCATTGTCGCACTCGACAGTCAGAACCCCAAAAGCGGTGTCAAGAAAAAACTCAACAGCGTTTTCGATTTTGCATGCGGTTCCGGTTCCTTATTGCTCAATGTTCGCAATCAATTGGGCAATCACGGCATCGGCAAAATATACGGTCAGGAAAAAAACATCACAACCTACAACCTTGCCCGAATGAATATGCTGCTGCACGGTGTAAAAGATTCCGAATTTGAAATCCATTACGGCGATTCGTTACTGAACGATTGGGACAAACTGAGTGAAATGAATCCGGCAAAGAAAATGAAATTTGATGCCGTTGTTGCCAATCCGCCTTTCAGCTACCGATGGGAGCCGAAAGAAGAAATGGCAAAAGATTTCCGTTTCAACGGTTACGGAGTAGCCCCGAAATCCGCTGCCGATTTTGCTTTTTTACTTCACGGTTTCCATTTTTTGGGCGACGAAGGAGTCATGGCAATCATACTTCCGCACGGAGTATTGTTTCGCGGCGGAGCAGAAGCAAGCATACGCACCAAGCTGTTAAAAGACAATCACATTGATACCGTAATCGGTTTACCGGCAAACCTTTTCTTTTCAACCGGCATACCGGTAAGTATTTTGGTGTTAAAGAAATGCAAAAAATACGATGATGTTTTGTTTATCAACGCATCGGAACACTTTGAAAAAGGCAAACGACAAAATGTCTTACTTCCGGAACACATCGACAAAATAGTAGCAGCCTATCAAAACAGAACAGAAGAAGAAAGATATTCAAGAAAAGTATCAATGGAAGAAATCGAGAAGAACGATTACAACCTGAATATTTCGCGATACGTCAGCACCTCAATAGCAGAAGGAATCATAAACTTGCAGGAAGTAAGCAAAGAATTAACCGCCATCAACAAAAAAATCAAAGAAGCCACCGACACACACAACGAATTTTTAAAAGAATTGGGATTATCTCCTGTATAGCAGAAAAGAGATATATGAATATCATGGAAGCCGGCATTTCTGCCATTGATAAAAAAATCGATGAAATGGTTTATAAACTTTATGGGTTGACGGAAGAGGAAATTGGGATTGTTGAGGGAAAATATAGAAATCAAGGATGCTGCAATCAAGTTGTTTAAGAAATCATTGAGTCTGAAAGAAAATCCGGAGATAAAGCAAAAAATAATGTTGATTGAAATGGATTTATTTTAGGAAGCTTCTAAAAATTAGATTTTTCGAAGCTTGCAAATTTTTCAAAACCGGAGTCTACTAATGTAAATGCGATGTACCGAGCACGTCGAAGTAAGGATTTTGAAAAATGAGCATAACGAAGAAATTAAGATTTTTCGAGATGCCATTAAATTAATCACTGTCTTATAAATCCTATCAACACATTTGTCAAGTATATTGCTTCTTTTACTTGACAAATGGTTTTTCTTTTGTATATTTGTACAGTCGAAATAAGTACAGTATGAAAGTATCTCAAAAAATAGAAAAGAAAATTAAAGGTATTCAAGCGGGAATAACGTTCTGCTATCAAGATCTATCAATACAACCTGTTGAATATAATGCAGCTGCTAAAACATTGGAACGATTAATAAAAAAGGGAATTATAAAGAGAATTTCAACGGGTGTTTTTTATGTTCCGAAACAGACTATGTTCGGAGAGATAAAGCCACAAGAAGAAGAATTATTAAAATCCTATTTATTTGATAACGGTAAGAGAATTGCATATATAACCGGCTTAAGTTTATACAATAGACTTGGTTTTACGACACAAATACCGAAAACGATAAAAATAGCAAGCAGAGATAAACGAATTTATGCTGCCATCGGCAATATAAAAGGCAAACCCATAAAAAGCTATATAGATGTGACGGAGAATAATTATTATTTGCTTGAAATATTAGACGTTCTTAAAGACTTCAAACAAATACCCGATTTGGATAAAAAATCAGGAATAAAATTATTAACGGAAAGGATGAAAAAATTTGAAGACAACGAAATTAGCTTATTAATAAAATACGCATTGAAATATCCGCCGAGAACAAGAGCTTTTTTGGGTTCAATTCTTGAAAGAATCGGTACAGGTATCGATTTAAAAGTTTTAAAGAAAAGTCTAAACCCGTTTACACAATATGAATTTAACATTTCAGAAGATATTTTGCCGAACTCAATAAATTGGAATATAAAATGACTCTACACGAAAACATTGAATTGTTTAAAGATGCTGTTCTTGCAAGCTCTCAGCAAAAAGGTATTTCCGAAATATTTGTAGAAAAAGACTATTGGGTAACTGTTGCCCTGTCTACAATTTTCAAGTCTGAATTTGGGAGTCTTGCAGTTTTCAAAGGAGGTACAGCTCTATCAAAATGCTATAACATCATAGAAAGATTTTCAGAAGATATTGATATTGTTATATTGAGCAGCGAAGGAGAATCCGGGAATCAACTCAAAACCAGAATGAAGAAAATTTCTGACACATTATCTCTCATTTTGCCTGAAGTAGAAATTGAAGGTATAACCAATAAGAAAGGGCAGATTAGAAAAACAGCTCATAGCTATAATAAAATATTCAGTGGTAATTTTGGTCAAGTCAGAGATAACATCATTCTCGAATCAACTTGGTTAGGCAGCTACGAGCCATATACAACAGCGGTTGTAGAATCGTTTATCACTGAAATGATGCTTGATAAAGGACAAGCGGAACTTGTGGAAAAATATAATCTTCACGGTTTCAAAGTGCAGGTTTTAAGCAAAGAACGAACACTCTGTGAGAAAATAATGAGTTTGATGAGATTTTCATTTTCCGAAAATCCTATCGCTGACTTAAATAACAAGATAAGACATGTATATGATATTCATAAGATGCTTTCAGTAAATGAAATAAATGGTTTTTTCAATTCCGATAATTTTGAAAAATTACTTCTTAAAGTTGCAAATGATGATGAAATAAGTTTTAAAAACAACAACGATTGGTTGTCGAAACATCCTTCTACAGCAATAATATTTTCCGAAATAAATAATACATGGAACAGATTAAAAAACACATATTTAACAACTTTCAAAGAGTTGGTTTACGGTAGTCTTCCACGTGAAGAAGAAATACTCAAAACACTGGGTGATATAAGCAAAAGACTGAAAAGTATTCATTGGAAAATATAAAAATATAATATCTGACTATCCATTTCATGTTTTATCTGATCCGGAATACTTAAACAAATTTTTTAATATATTATATTAAACCGATTTGTAAATATTACATAAATTAGTATATTTGTAAAT
>DYMH01000126.1 GCA_020721645.1 Draconibacterium orientale | reverse complement strand
TTCCAAAACCTTCAATCCGATGTTAATTTTTGCATTTGGATAGACTACCATTGTACAGTTTGAGCTTTCGTTTTATTAGGTAACACAAATCTAAAAAAATTTTTAATCCTCCGAAATTTTATTAATACTTTTTGACAAATTAGTGTTGATAAATTTTACCTCTACACAACTTAATATCCACAATACTTTGATAAAAAAGTAAAATAGAAACAGAATTTGATTGTGTGAAATTTGCTTAAATTTAGTATTTTTACATTCTAAAAAAAAATACATTATGATATTACTTGACTTTGAAGAACCTATCGGCGTTTTGCAGGATCAATTGCACAAAGCTTTGGAAATAGGCGAAAAAACAGGGGTCGATATGTCGGCAGCGACCTCGGAATTAGAAAAGAAAGTAACCGACAAACGGCTCGAAATTTACTCGAATCTCACGGCTTGGCAACGTGTTCAGGTTTCGCGTCACCCCGACCGCCCATACACCTTAGAATATATTGAAACCATGACAGACGGTGATTTTATTGAACTTCACGGCGATCGCGGCGTAAAAGACGATAAAGCAATGATAGGCGGATTTGGAACTTTAGACGGGCAAACCGTAATGTTTATCGGACAACAAAAGGGAATAAACACCAAATTGCGTCAATATCGAAATTTCGGTATGGCAAATCCGGAAGGCTATAGAAAAGCATTGAGATTGATGAAATTAGCCGAAAAATTTAACAAACCGATTGTTACTCTCATCGACACTCCCGGTGCTTTCCCCGGTATCGAAGCCGAAGAACGCGGTCAGGCAGAGGCAATAGCCCGAAATATATACGAAATGTTTGGCTTAAAAGTGCCTGTTATTTGTGTTATTATCGGCGAGGGAGCATCGGGAGGTGCCATCGGAATCGGTGTCGGCGACCGCGTGCTGATGCTCGAAAACACTTGGTATTCAGTAATTTCCCCCGAATCATGCTCATCGATATTGTGGCGTAGTTGGGAGCAAAAACAAGTTGCCGCCGAAGCATTAAAACTTACGGCAAAGGATATGTTCGACAATAAACTCATCGACGGAATTGTTCCCGAACCCTTGGGAGGTGCTCATGTTGATAAACCGGAAATGTTCAAAATCCTAAAAAAAGAAATTCTCAGTCATTTAGATATACTTAAAAAAATTTCGCCGGAAGAACGCATAAAAACCCGAATGGAAAAATATATCAATATGGGAGTTTTTATTGACAATGAATAATGGACAATTGACAATTGACAATTGTTATAGTGCTATATTTTAAAGAGCCATACTCACATTTTCACATCTCGACATTTCCAAATCAAAGAATCAATTGTTTTTTCAAATGGCAAAAAAATTTCAAACCCCAAAACCTACAATTTTCGATATCAACGAACAAATCGGAAAACTTCCGCCTCAGGCTATTGATGTTGAAAAAGCTGTTCTCGGTGCATTGATGCTCGAAAAAGGCAAGGACATCGTTGTATTGGATATTTTAAAACCCGAAAGTTTTTACAGCGAAGCCCATCAGCATATTTTTAGGGCAATCCTGAATTTGTCGGTAGAACATCAACCAATTGATTATTTGACAGTTATAGAGAAGCTCAAAAAGAATCAAGTTCTCGAACTTGTCGGCGGGCATTCGGCAATAGCCCAACTCACTTCGCGTGTGGCTTCGGCTGCACATATCGAATATCATGCAAAAATAATAGCTCAAAAATACATTCAACGCGAATTGATTCGTATCAGCTCCGAAATTCAAACCGATGCTTACGACGACAGCACCGATGTTGATGATTTGCTCGAATCCTCGCAACAAAAAGTTTTCGAGATTGCTCAGGGCAGCATTAAAAAAGATGTCGAACGACTCGAAGATGTTATAAAAGAGGCGATTGAGCAAATTGAAATTGCCTCGCAACGCGAAGACGGATTGAGCGGTGTTCCATCGGGATTCACAAGTTTAGACAGAATAACATCGGGTTGGCAACGTTCGGATATGGTCATTTTAGCTGCCCGTCCTTCGATGGGAAAAACAGCTTTTGTACTGACGATGGCTCGAAATATGGCAGTAATGCACAAACAACGTGTTGCTTTTTTCTCGTTGGAAATGTCTGCTATTCAATTAGTTAATCGTCTTATTTCTTCCGAAACCGAACTTGGCGGCGAAAAAATTCGCAATGGTAAACTCGAAGACTTTGAATGGGAACTTTTAGAATTTAAAATTAAAGATTTGGCTAAAGCACAAATTTTTATCGATGATACACCTGCAATCAGTTTGTTTGAATTACGCTCGAAATGCCGTAAATTAAAAAGCAAAGAGGATATTGATTTAGTAATTATCGACTATTTACAATTGATGACCGGACCTCCTGAAACCAAGGGAAACCGAGAACAGGAGGTGAGTATGATTTCGCGCGGATTAAAAGCCATTGCCAAGGAATTAAACCTGCCGATTATCGCCCTTTCTCAATTGAATCGTTCGGTTGAAACCCGTTCGGGCGAAAAACGCCCACAACTCTCCGACTTACGCGAATCGGGAGCAATTGAGCAAGATGCTGATATTGTGATGTTTATTCATCGTCCTGAAAAAATGGGTTTAACAGTAGATGCCGAAGGAAATTCGACCAAAGGATTAGCAGAACTTATCATTGCCAAACACCGGAATGGAGCCGTAACTGATGTTCAACTTCGTTTCCGTGAAGAATTTGCACGCTTCGAGGAATATAATTCAATGAACTTAGACCCTATTCCGCTGAACGGAACGGGAGAATATCAACCCAATAAAACATTTGGCTCGAAAATGAACAAAGACCCTTTCGATACTTCCGATGAATTTAAAAATACACCGTTTTAAGAATTAGTGTTTGACGATAAAATGTTTTTGAATAGGAATTTCACGCCGTTTGTAAATCTTACATTTAAAATCAATCTCGTTTAGTTGAGCATGTGTTCGGCTGAGGCTCTGCCTCAGTCGGACTTATTTTGCAAGGCTCTGCCTTGCTTTGACAGACAGGCAGAGCCTGTCATGATAAATCGACTTAGGCAGAGCCTAAGCCGAACAGCAAATACAATTCTTAACTAAACGACTTTGAATGGTTAATTGTTAATGAAGTAATAATTTGATTTTGATAAGAATACGGTTATTATAAAATACAAATAAATCTGTCCGATTACTTATAATTTTTTCACACAGATTTCCGTTAAAAACACTAAGACCCCACAAAAAAACTGAGGCAGATGAAAAGAACATTTCTAATATTTTTTCTCCTATTTTGGTTTCGCATATCGTTTTCGATGCAAATATTGATTCCGATGGACGAAAGCCAAGCAAATCACCTAAAATCCTACGGGATAGCATATTGGGTACTTCAAAACGGAATTGAAATTCAATGGCTTTTAAATTATCGCGGCGGCAGTTTTTTACTACCCGGACAAAAGGAAATTCAAGACGAATGTGCCATTCGAGGTATTACTTTCGAGATGATAACCGATGTTCAGGCAAATTTGATATTCGAAGAAATCTCTCGCCCCGAAGTGAATATGGACGCAGTAAAACTTCAAAAAGCTCCGAAAGTTGCCGTTTATGCTCCTCATACCAATCTGCCTTGGGACGATGCCGTTACCATGGTTTTGACTTATGCCGAAATACCTTACACACAAATTTACGATGAAGAAGTTGTTCGGGGCGATTTATCTAAATACGACTGGCTTCATCTGCATCACGAAGATTTTACGGGACAATACGGGAAATTCTACGGAGCTTATCGAAATGCAGCTTGGTACATCGAAGAGCAACGCAATGCAGAATCCGAAGCTCTGCGTTTGGGTTTTGGGAAAGTTTCGCAATTAAAATTATTTGTCGCTCAACAAATGAAAAATTGGGTTTTCAACGGCGGATTTATGTTTGCCATGTGCTCGGCTACCGACTCCTACGACATTGCACTGAGTGCCGAAGGTGTGGACATTTGTGAGCCCATGTTCGACGGCGACAATGCCGATACTGATTGCCAATCGAAACTCGACTTTTCAAAAACATTTGCATTTAAAGATTTCGCTCTGAGTCAAAATCCTTACGAATACGAATTTTCGAATATCGATGTCAGCATCACACGTCATATCCAAAAAGAAGATGATTATTTTACGCTCTTCGATTTTTCGGCAAAATGGGACCCTGTGCCCACCATGTTGTGCCAAAATCACACCAAAATTATTAAAGGTTTCATGGGGCAGACTACCGCTTTCGATGAATCCATGATAAAATCCAATGTACTGATTATGGGCGAGATGAAATCGCACAATGAAGCTCGTTACATTCACAGTGAATTTGGGAAAGGAACATGGACATTCTACGGCGGTCACGACCCGGAAGATTATCAGCACTTTGTGGGCGACCCGAAAACCGATTTGAGTTTACACCCAAATTCGCCCGGTTATCGTTTGATTTTAAATAATATACTGTTTCCTGCGGCTAAAAAGAAAAAATTAAAGACTTAAAAATTTTTCGGAAGAAACGGTATCTACCAATTATTTATGAGCCGAGTTTAAAAAGTATAAAATTATACTTTGATTGGCTGATTTTTTAATGTGCTGATATGCTGATTGTTTTTAATATCAAATAGTTATACATTTTATAAAACGCAATTTACAACCGTGCTTAGTAAAGCAACAACACATGTTATTCATAATCAATAATTTATGTAAAATCTTGAATTTTAATTGAAGTCCTTATTTTCGGGATATTAACTTTATAAACTTTCAACTTTATAACTTTCTATACTGCACTCATTTCTCACTTTTTCACAGCCAAATTCAGCAAATCTTCGCTGATTTTTAGACCGTTTTTCTTGATATTCGATGATTTTATTTCAAATTTTTGCTTTCCGCCTTCAACAATAAAATTAATGGACGAACCTTTTTTTAATCCCCCTTCACTTGCCGAAATAATGACAGTGGGTTCGAGACTTAATTTCAATACAGCCTTTGAAATCAAAGACGATTTGGCGGAGCCTACATACAGCATTTGGCATTTTTTTATGTCTTCCACCGTAGCATAATTTTCAACGACAATACTTCGAATACCTACTTTTCGTTTTTGGGCAATTTGACTCAATTCTTCGGTCATGGCTTTACTGCCCAAAACACCAATTTTAAAATCTCCGGTTTGATAAGCTACGGGCCAATTGATGTATTTAGTAAAATTGTAGATAAAAACGGCTTGCAACTTCTCTTGTTGTGGAAAAGCAAAATTTGCTGTGACTGTAAACATAAGCAGTATAAATATTTTTTTCATTGTAAGTTTTTTTATATTAACGTAAATTTAATTTTAAAATTATCGAAATTTCAATGTATTAATTTTTGAAAAAAGCGACCATTTGAACTAAGTTGTCAGCTTGCTTTGCAAGACTTTGTGAATTTTGTGCCATATCATCGGCAAACACTGCATTTTGCTGGGTTACAGTGTTCAGACTGTTGATAGCGTCATTGATTTGGTTTACACCGTTTTTTAATTCCAATCCGGTTGAAGCCACTAAACGAATGAGCTCTTCGGTTTTTAATATTTCGGGAACCAAAGCCTGAGAAACCAGTTGGCTTTCTTCGGATAATTTAATGCTTGAATCCGATAAATCTTGAATATCTTCCGAAGATTCTTTGCTTTTATCGGCTAAAAAGCCCACTTCGGCGGCTACTACCGCAAACCCCTTACCGTTTTTACCGGCTCGTGCTGCTTCTATCGAAGCGTTCAGCGATAAAATATT
The DNA here is from genome assembly GCA_020721645.1 of Draconibacterium orientale. Taxonomy (GTDB): domain Bacteria; phylum Bacteroidota; class Bacteroidia; order Bacteroidales; family JAADGE01; genus DYMH01. The sequence continues at coordinate 5,691 of DYMH01000126.1, read as the reverse complement.
GGTTTGAAATGCGATATCATTAACAATTTGTATCTTTTCAAGTATTTTCTGCAATGCCGAAACTGTATTGCTTACATTTTCGTTGTTCATTTTTATTTTTTCGGCTGCTTGTTTTACGATGTTTTTTGCAGTGTTGGCATTGTCGGTATTTTGTTCGATATTGGCAACCATTTCTTCAATTCCGGCGGCAACTTCTTCTACCGATGCTGCTTGCTCTGATGCTCCGCGTGAAATAATTTCGGCTTGTTTGATCAAATTTTTGCTCAACATGTCTAAATCTGACGAACTGTGCTTGATTTCCAAAGTAATTTTCTTCAATTCGCCGAGCAAAATATTCAGAGCTTTAGACATTTCTTCAATTTCGTCGCCGGTTTCTACTATTGCATTTTCGGGCAAATGTCCGGTACTCATTTTTAGTATGATTTCTTGAAGTTTTAATATCGGGCGAATAATTTTTCGGGACGTGATAATTGGAACTGCAATTGCTAACAGGAATAAAAGTAGTATTGCAATGGGTATAATTTTACGGACCAAAGCTGTTGTTTTCGCTAAGTTGTTGGAACTTTGAACAGACAATTCATAAATCTCTTTTTGTAATTCTAATATTTTCAACTTAACTCTATTATCTGCTTCGGCAAGCTCTCCTCCTTCCGAAACCGCCGATTGTGCCTCGAAAACAGCCATGGCATCATCGTAATCTTCAAAAGAACCAAGTGTTTGCATGAGTTGTTTTTGAGCAGGGAATAAAGTATCTAAAACAGACTTTTGTATGTCTTTAAAAAGTTTTCGATTTTCGGGGTCCCATTTATTGGATATATTTTCGATAGTTAAGAATAATTTCGGCAAAATTGAATCTTGAATATTTGCCAGCTCCTATTTTTCGGGAGTTTCCGGTATTTTTTCGATATAAACCCAATTTTTTATAAGATAATGCGATTTTTCAATTTTGGATTTCAGGTCTTGAATGTATTTTTCGGAAGGATTATAAACATTTTGAACATTTTCGATACTACGAACATTTCGTTTCATTGAAACAAAAATAACAATAGTGTACAGAATTATTCCTATTGTAATTATTCCATATCCTAAAAATATTTTTTTTGATATCGTGAGTTTTATCTTCATCTGCTTATCTGATTTATTAAATGAACGAATTTTCTATAATACACAACAATTGTGCAAAAATTCAAGAAACATTCTACCACTTTTTATTAACTATCAAGATTTAAGAAAATTATCGATTTCGGGTTTTGCATTTTTCCAAATCGAATGCACAGCATCAATTTTTTCTGAAACAGCATCTTTGCCTGCAGCATCTCGTTCAATATCTGCGGCTATTTCGGCACCTTTCTCGTTGCCCAGATATCGAAGTGCCGTTTTTAGGGCATGAGCGGTTAATTTAATGCGTTCAAAATCTTTTATTTTTACAAATTGATTTAATTTATCTAATTGTTCATCAAGATTTTCGGCATACAATTTAACGATATTTTTGAGTTTTTCGGGATTGTTTTTATACAATTGAATTAAAGGTCCGGGATTAAAAAGGGCTTTGCCTTTGATATTGGTGCCTTCGATTTTTTCCGGTTTTTCATAAAATTCCTGATAATTCTTTTTCCCTGCATATTTTTGAATAATCTGAAATAGTTCTTCTGCCAAAAAGGGTTTTGAAATAAAATCGTCCATCCCCGAATCGAATCCTTCTTCTTTTGCTTCTTTCATGGCATGAGCCGAAAGCCCGACAATGGGCACACGGGTTCCTGCTTTTTCGTGTTCGCGAATGTAACGGGTTACCGAATATCCGTCTTGGTCGGGCATTCTGATGTCCATGAAAATAAGGTCAAATTTTTTTGTATGGAATTTTTCAATTGCCTGCTTGCCATTATCGGCAAATTCAAAGCTGATATTTCGCCCGGTTTGTAATAAAATATCAGCCACCAAAGTTTGATTTACTTTATTGTCTTCAACAATCAATAATTCAACACCATCGATAGTTTGAGGATTGAAAACAGTGATTTCGTCTTCGGAAACAGCACTTGGCGGGAGCTCGATATAGGGAATTTTGAATGAAAAATGCGTTCCTTTGTTCATCTGCGATTCCATTTCGATATTTCCGCCCAATCCTTCTACCAAATGTTTGGAAATCGAAAGTCCAAGCCCCGTTCCCCCCGGATTTTTGATATGCCCGCCTTCGATTTGTCCAAATCGACTGAAAATTAAATCCTTTTTATCTTCCGGAATACCAATGCCTGTATCTTTCACGAAAAAAAGAATTTCCTTATCTTCTTTAACCGAATATCCAAATTCTATGTGCCCGGTTTCTATAAATTTCAAAGCATTTCCGATAAGATTTGTTAATATCTGTCGCAATCGCAATGGGTCTGTTTTAATAGTAAAATCGGGGTTTTCGTTGGTTTTGGAGACCAGCAGTTTAATGTTATTTTTATGAAGTGTATTTTTCTGTTGCTCGAAACCCGACAGGAGTTCTTCGAGCATGGTGTTAATACGACAAGGTTTGAGTTTGATAGTCAGTTGTCCGGCTTCAATTTTGGCAACATCGAGTATGTCGTTGATTAATTTGAGCAGATTTACGGCTGCCGAATAGATGTAATCGGCATATTGTTTTCGGGTTACAATGGGCAAATCGCTATCGACCAAAAGTTTTGAAAATCCCATTATAGCATTCATGGGCGTTCTAATTTCGTGCGACATATTTGCCAGAAAAGCGGTTTTCAATTTATCGGCTTCTTCGGCTTTTTCTTTGGCTTTTTTAAGTTCTATTTTGTCCAAATGTTGTTTGGTGATATCCTGAACCATACCTGTAATTTTGGCATCGTAGCCTTTGCCTCCTTTTCGATATTCGGCACGGGAGTGAATATAAAGCAGATTTCCTGTTTTTGGGTTGCGAATTCTAAATTCTTCATCGTAAAAATCTTTTTCCTGCCCAAGCATTTTGAGTGCTTTGTGCATTCGTGCCATATCTTCCTCAAAAAACAATCGAAAGAGTTTTGCTACCGGCAACCAGCCTTTTTCTTCGATGCCGTATATTTTAAGGGCTTCGTCCGACAATAACACGGCTCCTTTCTTTGAATCCATTTCCCAATGTCCGAGTTTTGCGATGGATTGAACGTATTTCAGCCGTTCGGTGAGTTCGAGCAACTCTGTTTCGCGGCGTTTACGTTCTACGGCACGGGCAATGTGCCCTGACACAAAATTCATTAATTCAAAATCGTGTTCACCAAACACGCCTTGACTGTCGTAGCTTTGAACCACCATCACGCCAATGGCTTTTTTATTTATTTTCAGGGGAACTCCCAACCACGAAGGGCTTGGTGTACCAACTAATATTAATTTTTCTTTTTTTGCCAATTCGAGTTCACTTTGTTCATTAACCAAAAGTGGTTTGCCGGTTCGCCGAACATAATCCGTAAGACTGTTTTTAATGTCTATCGATGTGAATTGGTCTATTTTATCGTATAAATCGATATAAAACGGAAAGGTATAAGCGTCTGTATTTTCATCGTAAAGAGCGACAAAAAAATTGCGTGTATCGATGAATTTTGATAATTTATACCTGATTCCGGAAATGTAATCTTCTAAACTTTCTGTTGTTTTGATGTCTTCCGAAATATTTAACAGTACCGACAGCATTCGGTCCTGACGCTTGCGTTCGGTAATATTGGTGTAGAAAACAACAACTCCGATAACTTTTTGGTTTCGGTCGAACACCGGTTTGTAAATATCTTTGTAATATAAATCTTTTTCACTGCCCGAATAATTACCTACTTGGCTGAACTCTGTCCCACGAAGAGCTCGGTCGAAATTTGCTTTTTCTTTAACAACATCGCGATAATTTTTGAAAACATCAAGAAAGTTCATTCCGGCTTTTACACTGATATCGAAAGTTTCTTTTAGATATTTTTGATAATTTTCGTTAAAAGTAACATAACAATAGTTTTCATCAATCGTAAAAATGATAATATCACCGGGTATATTAATAACGGCTTCCAACAAACTCTTTATTACTTCATTATCCTGCTGCATGGTGATGTTAATAGGGTGTAAATGACTACAAAATTCTATTTTTTTAATTATCCGGCAAAGAATTTCAACTTTGAATAACCGATGGCAATAAGAAACCGGGACATTTCGAAGCACCTGACTTTCGAATTAATGAGCTGCTTATTAAATGCTATGTTATTTAATTTTAACACTTTATGCCATATGTTTTTTATTGGGTATTACCAATAATAGTATTCAATCCATTTAAGCAACGAATATTGTTTGCTTTTTTCTTTTTGTATAATAATTCAAAATTAAATCCAACCATTTCTTCCGAGTACCATTTAGAATGAAATAAATGATAGACAATGGCTTTATTTTTCATTGATTTGGATTTAATGCCATTCGCTTTAAGCCTCCATTCGATATCAACATCTTCACCTACCCCTGCATAAATATAATCCATATCAAATCCATTTACTTCAATTAATGATTTTTTATATATGCCCCAATTCCTTCCTACCAATCCCCTACCCTTCATTTTAAAACTCAATGAAAAATAAGGAAAATAAATTCCGTCTTTCAATTTTTTTGTACCGGTAAAAAGTAAATGAAAAAAATGTATTTTTCTCATTGATTGTTCTTTCTTTGCTTGTTCGGTAGTCTTCTTATCAAGCAATACTGCTCTTCCATCAAATATGTAACCTTCTTGAAGGGAATTAATATAGTTTTTGACAAAATGTTTATGCGGAATACAATCAGCATCAATAAAAACTAATTTTTCTGTTTTTGAGTGAAGAATTGATCTGTTTAGCATTTCATTTTTTCTAAATCCCTTATCTTCTTTTTGATAAATATGTGTAATAGGATAGTCAAATAAATCCTTTGTAGCTATAAGAAACTCCTTTGTATCTTCATTATTATCATCTTCTGATAATATAACTTCAAAATTTTTATTGCTCTGCCTGCCTAATGCCGTTAAAATAAGTCGTAAATTATCCTGAGCTTTATAATATGAGATTATAACTGTTAATTCCATCGTCTTAAAAAGTATTGGTAACTTTCAAAAATAAGAAATTTTACAATGAATGTACTATTTTTTTTCCGGACTGAAAAAAAATAATTCAAAGAATGATTGAAACAAATTTATTTTGATAAACTCGCAAGAATTTAACGTAGAACATGGGCTAAAAATGCAATTTTTTCGTAAATTTATTCCCATTTACAAGTCCTTAGTGTTCAGAAAAGTGTCGATAAGTGCCAAAATTTCGGCTATTTTTAGTGGTTTCGAGATGTAAGCGTTACAGCCGGACTTTTTACTGTTCATTTCTTCGCCCGCCATGGCATAAGCTGTTTGAGCTATTATGGGAACATTCGATTTTTCCCGAATCTTTTTACAGGCATCGTAGCCATTCATCAATGGCATTTTGACATCCATTAAAATGAGGTCTATTTGCGGAAGATTGTTATATAAATCAAGTACTTCAAAACCCGTTTGGGCTCGAACAAGTTGAGCACCTGTTTTGGCAAATGTTTCTGCCAAAAGTAAAAAATTCATATCCTCATCTTCTGCTATCAGAATAGTTTTTTCTTGCCAATTGTATGTCGGTTTATTCATGTTGCTGCAAATTGTCTGTGGTGTAAAGATAACAAAAATGCCTGTCAAAAGAAACTTTATGCTAAGCATTTTTA
>DYMH01000125.1 GCA_020721645.1 Draconibacterium orientale | reverse complement strand
ATTTCGGCAGGTAAAAGCACTGTTTCACCTGTTGCAATGAATGTATCTTCGGACCCGGGAAACTTAATTGTAAAACAACCCGAAGTGCACATAAAAATGACAAATGAATCTAAGTTTGCATAATTTTTCTCAAAAATTGTATCAAATTCAATAATATTTGCAGTAAAATAGGGACAAGAAATTATTTGTGCCGATTGTCCTGAAATTTTTGAATACATCGTTTTGGCAAGCCCGTTCGATTCAAAATTTATCGCATCGACAGCCAGTTCAAGATGCAATTCGCGTTCTTTCCCCTTATTGTCGAGGCGGTTGTAATCGAAAATTCGATAGGTGATGTCCGAAGTTTGTTGAATTTCAGCCAAACAAATCCCCTTACAAATGGCATGAACTCTGCCCGCCGGAATAAAAAAAACATCACCTTCCCGAACAGTTTCCTTGTTCAAAATGGAAAGAATATCATTGCTTTCAACCGCATTTGTATATTTTTCACGATCAATTCCCGGCTTGAAACCTGAAATCAATTGAGCATCGATATCAGCCTGAACAACATACCACATCTCGGTTTTTCCGAAACTTTGGTGTCGTTCGACAGCCAATTCATCGTTTGGGTGAACTTGAACAGAAAGATCATCGGAAGCATCGATAAGTTTGATAAGCAAAGGGAAATTGGTACCAAATTTTCTATATTTTTTTTCCCCCAACAAATCTGCCTGAAAGATTTCGAGAATTTCGCTGAGCGTTTTTCCTTTCAAAAATCCGTTCGCAACAATTGATACATTCCCATCGACCGAAGAAATTTCCCAACTTTCGCCTGTTTTTGGAGAATTGGCATCTTTTTTTCCAAAAAATCTTCGGAGTTTCTCACCGCCCCAGATTTTTTCTTTATATATCGATTTGAATTTTATGGGATACAACATAAATATTTATAATTATTAAAATTAATAATGAAATTTTGATACGCAATTTGGAAAAAAAAAATGAAATACCCTTTTTCGTACCATTTTTTTTTTAACTTTGTTTCAATCAATCTTTAACGACAATGCTAACATATTGAAAAAGAGCTTGCTTTAGATTTCAAATGCTGGTATTACGTAAAGTAATTTTTACAACGGATAAATTCTATATCGTTAAAAAATAATGATTCGTTTTTTTTCAAAAATATTTACTTTTGATAATCAGATAATTTATTGATTTACAAAGAAAAAACACTAAAAATTTCGAAATCAAAAAAAATTTTTACAGCAATTCAAGTATTATTGTCCATTCTGTTTGATCAGATAAAAATAAAAATATGTTTTCATTTTTCTCAAATATCAGCATAAGAAATAGATTCAACCTTTTTTTAGGTACGACATTTTTCGTTTTGCTTCTGATAATTTTGGTCTTTATCGGTTCATTACGAAAATTTCAAAATTATCGCAATTTCAACCAAAAAGTAGATCAGTTAATAATCGATTATTTAGAAATGCGGCACCATGAACATAATTTTCTATTATTCTACAACGAAGACCAAGTATATTTTGCTACCGGCAACAATTTTTCAATCAATCAACACAAAGCAATCCTCGATAAAATAATCAACGAAATTGAAGAATTAAAGCAAAATGATATTGCATTAAGTTTGAATTTACAAAATAATTTTGAAATAATTACGGAAACAATAAGACAACACGGCACAATATTCACCGATTTGAGCACAAAAATTTACAAAAGAGGCTCAAAAAAAACCGGAATTATCGGCGAAATGCAAAAATCATCGGTATTGGCATTAGAAAAAGCAAAAAATTCAGAACTTAGATACTATACACTGGCTCTGATTCAAGATGCCAATAACTATTTGTTAAGCAAGGAAACATCTTATTATCAGGATTTTATCGTAAAATTCAAGACACTAAATACATTCATAATCAATGGATTAGACCCCAAATACGCATTATCTTCTCTCAACATTAAAACCGATAGTTTGAGTTTGGATACTTCAAAAATAATTAATTCCGAAGTTTCGATACATACCGATTTTATTATCGAAATGAATAATTATAAACGACTTTTTACAGGTCTCGAAAAAATCAATAACGAAATCGGGAAATCATACGAAACAGGCTTGTTAGGGAACTTAGATACCGAAATTCAGAAATTTGACCCAAGCATCAATTCTATAAAAGTTACATTGACCGAAAAACAAGGACTGAGTTCATCAAGCACCTTTTTAATACTGCTTGTATTTATCGGTTTGCTTGTTGCAGCCATCGTTTTTTTCATATTACGGCTTTCGAAATCCATAACCGAACAACTTGTAAGCCTGAAAGAATATCTTCAACCACTGAGTTTGGGGATTTTACCCGAAAAAGTTGCCCTGATTGAAGGACATAATGAAATATCGGAAATGACCGGCAGCGTAAACGAACTGATATTGGGCTTGCGTAAAACCACTGATTTTGCTCAAACAATCGGGAAAGGCGTTTTCGACACCGAATTTTCGCCTCTGAGCACTAATGACGTTCTTGGCAACTCACTTTTGGAGATGCGCCAAAATTTGAATTTAGCCCAACAGGAAGAAAAAAAGCGAAACTTTGAAGACAGCCTGCGTAAATGGAGTAACGAAGGATTGGCAAAATTCAATGAAATATTGCGGCAAAGCACCGAAAATATTGAACAACTTTCGAATCTTGTTGTTCGCGAATTAATCCATTATATGGATGCCAACCAAGGCGGACTGTTTATTTTGAATGATACCAATAAAAGTGATATTCATTTGGAATTGGTTGCATCGTATGCATTCGGGCACGAAAAAAAGAAACAAAAGAAAATATATCCCGGCGAAGGCTTAGTGGGAACGGTTGCTCTGGAAAAAGAAACAATCTACATGACCGAAATACCGTCATCGTACATCACAATCACTTCCGGTTTGGGAGGAGCTGCCCCCAGAAGTCTGCTGATTGTTCCGATGCGGGTCGAATCTGAAATATTTGGAGTCATAGAACTGGCTTCGTTTAATATTTTCCAACAACATGAAATCGAATTTGTCGAAAAAGTTTCGGAAAGTATAGCAGCCTCCCTATCTATCGCCCGAATCAACGCCCGAACCGCACAACTTCTGGAACAATCCCAACAACAAGCCGAAGAAAAAGCCTCGCAAGAACAGGAAATGCGACAAAATCTCGAAGAACTTCGTCAAGCCCAAGAAGAATCATCGCGAAGAGAAGCTGAAATGGCAAGCATTCTGAACGCCGTTGATACTTCATCTTTGGTTATCGAATTGGATACAAAGGGATTTATAACTTCGGTAAATCAAGCTTTTTTACGCCTGCTTTCCCTGTCGTTGCCCGAAATTGTGGACAAACACCACCGTGATTTTGTGAAACCTACGGACGAAAAAGAATATAATGAATTGTGGAAAGAATTGAAAGCCGGCGAAAATGTTAAAAGAAACGAACACATTCAACTGCGTGATAAAGATTATTGGCTGTCGGTTGTTTATGCACCAATTCTCGATGATACCGGTCGTGTCCTGAAAATATTAAGTATCGGAACCGACCTCACAGAATCGAAACTTTTAGAAACCGAACTCATTGAGCAAGCCAAATATATGGCAGAACAGGAAGAAGAAATGCGACAAAATCTCGATGAATTGCAATCGACTCAGCAGGAAATGTCGGAAAAACAAATTCTTTTACAGGAAGCCGGACAAAAATCGGCTGAAAACGAACGCTCTCTTCAACAAATTGTAAAAAAACTTCAAGCCAAAGAAGATGAATTGATGCGGAAAAACGAACAATTGGAAGTGAGGGAAGAAGAATTAAAACAGAACATCAAAAAAATTGAAACCACACAAGCTCAATATATCGAAGAGCACGAAAAATTATTAGAACTCAACAAAAAATTACAGGACAACGAAGGCGGACTTCGCGAAGCTTTAAAAATATCGCAGGAACAGGAATTACTTATCAATCAAAGAAATCAACAATTATTAACAGGAGAAGAAGAATTGCGACAAAATATTGAAGAACTTCAATCCACCCGCGAACAATTGCAAGAACAACATGGGCAATTGATTAATATTAATGAAGAATTAGCCGAAAAAGAAGCCGAAATTCGCGACCGCTTTACTGCCTTGGATAAAAGTTGCATTGCCGAATATTTGCCGGACGGGACGTTGATTTATGCAAACGATAAATTTTTGGAGACCTTTCTATACACAATCAACGAGATTAAAGGCAAACATCATCGCTTATTTGTTGATGATACCGAAAAAAGAAGCGAAAACTATACCCTTTTTTGGAATAGTTTGCGAAAAGGAATCTCGCCAGATGGAGAATTCCGCCGTTTGAAAAAAGACGGGAACTATATTTATTTCAGAGGAATTTATAAACCATTGCGACATGCCGAAGGAGATGTTTACAAGATTCTTGAAATTTTAACCGATATCACCCAACAAAAACAAACTAATGCCGATTTGTTGTCGAGAATTGAGACGATAAACCTTACCAACGCATCAAGTGAGGTGAATTTAGAAGGTGTTGTTTTGAATGTGAATCAAATGTTTGCCGATTTATTGGGATATTCGCCCGAAGAACTTGTCGGTAAAACTTTAGAATCGCTCAGCACAAAGGACTATGCCGATTCGGAAGCTTTCGAGAGATTCCGTATTGATATGCGTCGCGGAAAAAGTCATCACGGCTTGTTCACTTTCATTTCCTCAGCAGGCACCGAAATACACATGCAGGGAACTTTTGCCCCGATATACAACGCCGAAGGACAAACCCAAAAATCATTCTTCTTGGGATACGATGTGAGTGAGAAATTTTCATAACATATTACATATATGAGTTCGGTTTAAAAAGTTATAAAGTAGAAAGTTTATAAAATTATAATACTGAAAATAAGGACTTTAACTTAAATTCATGGTTTTAACTAAATTACTGATTATAAGTGATTTAAACTTTTTACTTTCAAACTTTATACTTTTTATACTTGGCTCATATATGCAATATAAAAATCGTACACTAAAATAAAACACTAAGTCAAAATTTTTGATTTCATGCAACAGTATCTGAATCTTTTAGACCATGTTTTGCGAAAAGGAACAAAAAAACAAGACCGCACCGGAACCGGAACAATGAGTGTGTTCGGCTACCAAATGCGTTTCGACCTGAATGAAGGTTTTCCGTTGATGACAACAAAAAAAATCCACCTCAAATCAGTCATTCACGAACTCCTCTGGTTTATTAAAGGTTCGACAAATGTTAAATATTTGAACGAAAACGGTGTTCGTATTTGGAATGAATGGGCAGATGCCACCGGCGAACTGGGGCGGATTTATGGCTATCAGTGGCGTTCGTGGACAGCCGAAAACGGAAAAAATATCGACCAATTGGCTCAGGTAATTGATGCAATAAAAAAATCACCAGACTCCCGTCGTTTAATAGTGAGTGCATGGAACGTGGGCGATTTGGATAAAATGAATCTGCCGCCTTGTCATATATTATTCCAGTTCTATGTTGCCGATGGGAAATTATCCTGCCAATTGTATCAACGCAGTGCCGATATTTTTCTGGGCGTTCCCTTCAATATTGCTTCGTATGCACTTTTAACAATGTTGATTGCCCGAAGTACAAATCTCGAACTCGGCGAATTTGTTCATACTTTGGGCGATGCCCATATCTATACAAATCACATGAAACAGGTTGAAGAACAATTAACGCGCCTTCCTCGCCCACTTCCGAAAATGACCCTGAATCCGGAAAAAAAATCAATTTTTGATTTCGAATATTCCGATTTTCAAATTTCAGTTTACAATCCGCACCCCCATATTAAAGGCGATATTTCGGTGTAATTTGCTTCACGGAGGGCAGCTGCTAAGCCGGTGCTTTTGTTACTTATGCCCGCCGACAACAATACGCATAATTTTTAAATTTAAAACAAAAAACCGAAAGATTTGAACAACGATGCATCTTCGTATAAACAAAGTAAATCGTGTTGGCTCGGGCGGTGCAGAAAAATCTTGTTTTTCGGAGGCTGTTTGTTTATTTTGTCGTAACATGTATGAAATTATATTTTGAGTTTGATATTTTGAGACAAGATTATTTTATATAGATTTTAGAAAATAGTAGTTCGTAATTAGAAATTAAATATCTGATATTATGTTGTTTGAAAATATAAAAATGTATTTTTTTAAATTCGATTTAATATAAGTATCAGTACAAATTTATTTGTATCTTACGATGTCTGTATTCTTATCAAAATCAAATAATTATCTCATAAACAAGTAACAACTAATAATTAACCTTTATTTATATTAATTATTCCGGAATTAAAAACCAAAAGGGTTTTGCTTTTGCTTTGTACATGAAAGCAATATGTAAAATCAATTTAATCCAATGCCCCGCCAATCCGGGTTCTCCCACCGTATAATCAATATCTCTGCCCCATTTCGGATATTTTTCATAATCCGGCACAATCGGGAAAACGGTCATCGTAGCAGCACTGCCGTAGCGTAATCCGTAACCTGCGGAAATAATACAGGCAGCCCCCATTTTAGACATTGAAGCACTGTGTTTTAGTACAATTTCGCCCTTTTTAATACTCAGTGCGATATTCTGTGCAATAATTTTTCCAATGACACCGGAAGGCATTCCTGTGCGCGGCGGTGTGGGCGATATTTCCAAACCATTCGGATTTGTATGGGGTTGAGAAATAGCATGTGGTGGTGCAAATGCGATGCCTGCCGCAAAAATATTTGGATAATCCGGAGTTTGGTATGTCGATGGCCAATCGGCTGCTCGCCAATTTTCATAAGATTTTGTAGAATAATCGGCATCAACCTTCATAAAACCGGCTGCATTAAACATTTTATCCGAAATATCCGTTCCCGATTTGTCAAAAGCCTTTAAACCTGTGCCTGCAAAGGAGGGAATAAGCATTGCAAAATCGAAATCTATTGAATTTTGCTCACCTTCAAGAGTTTCGTAAAAAATTTTTCCTTCTTCGACTTTTTTCACTCCGGCACGTTTTATCCATCGAATTCCGTATTCCGAAAGAATGGATTCAGAAAATATTTTCGTAGAAGTGATATAACCACCACGCTTCACAAAAGCTCCTCCCATACCAAAATCGCCAACTTCGTATTCATTTGTCAGCCATGTCATTTCAGCCTTATCCCAAAGTTTTCTTTTGTTAATTTCAAAAGCTACATTGAGTGCGTACTCAAAAGCAGCTCCCTGACAGGTAGATTTTGGATGCCCAACACCGAAAACAAAACGCTGTTTTTGCCCGTTAGTCATTTTATCTAAGGAAATTTGCAAATTTTTCCAAGCATGCTCGGCGTGGTCGAATGAACATACAGAGTTTGTAAATTTGTCGATTCCCAAACCGGGCGTGGCAGCAAAATTGAGTTTAGGTCCGGTGGCATTAATTAAAAAGTCGTATTCTACATTTTCAACCTGCCCCTGAACACCGTTTTCAAGATATTCTATCGAAACATAGGGCTTTGGCGAATCATTATTTCCTTCGGGAGAAATCGATTTTGCAAGAGCACGTTTGAAAACAATACCTTGCTTTTTATAAACCTTATCGAGTTCAAAAGTTACTTGTTTCCGAGTCATTTTTCCGATTCCTACCCAAATATTTGAAGGAATCCATTGATATAACTTATTTGGACTGATAACAACTACTTCATGTTTCCCAGCCAACTGTTTACGTAACAATAAAGCCGCTGTGTGTCCGGAAATTCCGGCTCCTAAAATAACAACTCGTGCCATATAATTGGGGGAATATTAGATAAATCTGCTGAAAAAATTAACAATCAGTGATTCTGACCATTCCTAAAAAAAATATGTATTTTAATAAATACTTTTCGGAATTACAAATCGGATTTGCGAATCTAATAATATTTATTTCTTTCGCAAAAATAAATTACTGTCTATTCAAACTATTTAATAAGGTGTTCTAATTGTGCATCAAGCTGTTGTTTAACAATTTTAGTGATGTATTTACCAATGATATCAAATTCGATATTAACCACTGTTCCGGGTTTGAATGTATGAAAATTTGTAATTTCGGAAGTAAACGGGATAATAGCAACCTGAAACGAATTATTTTGTGAATTGACAACTGTTAAACTGACTCCGTTTACCGAAATCGACCCTTTTTCAACGGTGATATTATCGCCTGTTGGCTGATATTCGAATGTATAATATTTGCTTCCGTCAGCTTCTTCAATTTTTGTACACACAGCTGTTTGGTCCACGTGCCCCTGAACGATGTGCCCATCGAGCAAATTATCGGGTTTCATGCTGCGTTCCAAATTCACTTCTTCGCCGATTTGCAGTAAACCCAAATTCGATTTAATTAGTGTTTCCTTGATAGCTGTAACGGTATAAGTCGTATCCGTGAGTTTGGTAACTGTTAAACATACACCATTGTGAGAGATGCTTTGGTCAACTTTCAAATCTTTTACGAATGAGCAACTGAGGGTGAAGTGAATATTCTCGTGGTCTTTTTCGATATTTCTTACAATAGCGGTTTCTTCTACAATGCCTGAAAACATTTTTTTCTGATATTAATGTGAATAGATGTGATTTTTTGTTCCTTTGCAAATTTATGTAAAGTTTTTCCCAAAATTCACTTCAACATAAAAATTATCAAATAATTTCATCGAAAATAAAAAATATATACTGTATAAAGACATCTTGCGGGATTCTCCGAAAAGAAATCATATCTATAATTTGAGACGAGTGCAACTTGTCTCTGCAAATACAAAACATCAAAATTTCGCACCTTAGAAACCAATCTTAGGGACTGTAACGAATTAAGCTATTCATTTGCAGAAGCGTTCGGCTAAGGCTCTGCCTTAGTCGAATATTTTAAAAGAGGCTTGCCTCGAATAAATACAATCAAAACAAAGCGAATTTGTTTTTAAAAATAACCATGATATTTCGTTACAAATCCTTAGTAATCAAAATTATCCATTGAAACCCAAACACAACAATATACCGATTTTCATTCCCGAACTTGCGTGTCCGCACCGCTGTGTATTTTGCAATCAATCCAAAATCAGTGCATCGCTCAGCATTCCCGAACCGGAAGGAATCGGGGAAATTATTGAAAAGTATATTCAATCGACAACTGAACCGAGAGAACGCGAAATTGCATTTTTCGGCGGCAATTTTACCGGAATCCCGATTGAGTTGCAGAAAAGATATTTACAGGCGGCACAGACCTATATTTTATCGGGACACGTTTCGGGAATCCGCCTTTCGACACGCCCGGATTACATCAATCCAACGATTCTGAAAATGCTGAAAAAATATCATGTTTTGGCAATTGAACTCGGAGCCCAATCAACCGATGATACGGTTTTGAGAAAATCCGGTCGCGGACATACAGCACGGGATATTCAAGAGGCTTCAAAAATGATTTTGGATACAGGTTTTGAACTCGGATTGCAAATGATGATAGGATTGCCCGGCGATACGTCCGAAAAATCAATGCAAACGGCTCGCGACATCGTGGCATTCGGTGCTCAAACAACACGAATTTATCCTACATTGGTGATTCAGGAAACTCAGCTTTCGAATTTGTATCATAACCAAAAATATTTTCCTTTATCGCTCGACGAAGCAGTGTTATTATCTAAAAATTTATACAGTTATTTCGAAGCATCGCAAGTTCGGGTAATTCGTGTAGGTTTGCATCCTTCGGAAGAGCTTTCACCGGAAAAATCATTGATTGCAGGACCTTTCCATAAATCATTCAAAGAATTAGTAATGACTGATTTATGGAAAGATATTTTAAGCAAAAAATTAAATGGAATATTTTACAAAAAAATTGATGTTATTGTCAATAATACACAATTAAATTTTGCCGTTGGATATGAATCTAAGAATAAACAATATTTTGAAAATAACGGCTATCAATTGAAATTCAAAACCGACCCTTTTCTTTCAAAATACGATGTTCAAATCATTTTAAAATAAAACATGTTCTATTCCCAAATACTGTGATATTTTTTGACTATCTCCGGCTTAAAAGCCGGAGATAGTCATTTTTGTAATTTATTAAATTTCAATTATTTATTATAAAAAATAGACTCACAATATCCGTGAATAGGATTATAAAAAACTACTGAATGCCTAAAATAAATAATTCTGCACAAATTATTGTAATAAAGAATATTTTTCGGCTAATTCCGGGGACACATAATTGTCGTAGTGCATACAGACGTGTCCGGAAAATTCAATCGATGTTTTAACAATTTTATCCCAATATTCTTTTGAAATTTTATCGGCATCATCGAAAAATAATTTGTTTTTCACCAAAGCATATCCAACGCCTGCCATAAACGTGTCGCCGGCTCCTATTGTGCTCACGGGGTCGATAGCCAAAGCATCATAATGTTCGGAATAGTTTTTGGTATTAAGCCAAACGCCATGCCTGTTTGCTGTATAAATAAGTGCGGCATTGGTAATTTCGCGAACAACTTGATAGGTTCCGGGAGCATTATCTTTTCCGAAAATATACAAAAAATCCTCATCGGAACCTTTTATAATGTGCGAAAGTTCCATATTTTCGCGAATCAGCGGCATGACATCGTCTAAAATATCTCGATGTGCGGCTCTGAAATTGGGGTCGTAAACGATAATTGCTCCTACTTTTCGAGCGTCTTTCAGAAAGGCGACCAAGTCCTCACGTATTTCATGTTTCATGCCGTAATACGAACCAAACAAAACAATATCATTTTCGCTTGGAACGGGAAAAATAAGTTTTGCCGCAGAGGTTGTTCGAATTTTATAAAAGGAATATTTTGCATTGTTTTCATCGTTCAAAAAAGCGAGAGCGAGCCGGGATTTGGCATCGCCGTAATGATAGATGTAATCTGTTTTCACTTTGTTTTTCCTGAGAAAATCCAGGGTAATTTCGCCCACCACATCATCGGCAATATCACCGATAAGCCACACATCGGCACCCAGTCGCCCAAGCGATACGGCAGTGTTCAGCAATGCTCCGCCCGGTTTTGCATCAACAGGTTTGGCATTTTTAAAAATAATATCAAAAACTGTTTCGCCGACAGCATAGATTTTTCTCATATCAATTTTTTTTGGAGCAAATGATTTTGAATTACAAATTAACAAAAAAATGTGAAAATGTGGAAATTTGAGAATGTGGAAATTTGAAAATAAAAAAAATGAAGAAATAAATTAAATGAATCAAGTTTTTTCAATCTCGAAATTTGACACTTGACTCATGTATACTTTGATTGGTTGATTTTTTGATGTGCTGATATGCTGATTGCTTTTAATATCAAATAGATAAACAATTTGTAAAACGCAATTTATGACCGTGCTTAGTATATCTATTAATGAGTTCGGTATAAAAAGCTGAATTTGTGAAATCAAAGCCGCAAGGCGATTTTCTAATTAACTGTAAAACAATATTTTGTGATTTGATAATTTTGCAAATATAATCGCCATGCGGCTTATAATACCGGTCTCATTAATATAAAAAAAAGCTATGAAATAAATCATAACTCTTTTAATTTCAGAGGTCACGAGCGG
>DYMH01000124.1 GCA_020721645.1 Draconibacterium orientale | reverse complement strand
TTTCCTGCACCAATTGTGTGTGCCGAATTTGGATACAATTTAATTAAATGATTTTCAATATTGCTTAGATTATTATTTGTGAATGAGCTAAATTCAGCTTCGCTTGAAACGGTAATTCCATAATTTTTTCCATTTGTAATTGTGCAATTATTCATAGCAATATTACAGCCATCTAAATTAATAGTTCCATAACTTGATGAGTATCCTCCGCTGTAAAGAAAGCTACAGAAAGATAAACTTGTTGTTGATGCTGTTCCGGCTTCAAAAAATATTCCGTACCAATCGCCGGCAGCAGGAGTTGTTGAATAAGAAGTAAAAACAATAGGAGCTGACGCAGTTCCATTTGCAATAATTGCTGAACCGGTTGCCGAATTTCCTACATTTATATAGGACCCTTGCTTAAATTTTAGTGTTGTGCCGGGCTGAATGGTTAGAGTTGCTCCGTTTATGCTTAAAATTCCATCTATAATATAAACACTGCCCGTTGTCCATGTAGTATTTGTAATAATGTTTTCAGTAACCGTAATTACAGTAGGAGGTGTAATAGGATCTTCTTTTCTACATGCAGCAAACACCAATAGTGTTGCAAATAAAATAATTGTTATTCTTCTCATTTTTTTAAGATTTTAATAAGTTAAGCCGCAAAATTATATGGAAATAAGTATTTTTACATCACACTTTGGTGTGATTTTTTAATTTTTACGGTATAATTTGAGTTTTTTTTACCGCTTCGATTCTGTTTCTGACATCTAATTTAGAAAAGATATTTTTCGTATGAGTTTTTACAGTGTTTAAGGAGATAAACAATTTTTCGCCAATTTCGGCATTTTTATATCCTTGTGATATTAAGAATAATACTTCTTTTTCGCGGTCAGAGAGGTCAAATTTATTGATTGATTCTAAAATGAAAGATTTCTCGTTATCGGTATCTTTCTCGAATTTTGAATCATTCATTTCCTCAATTTGAGAAATATAATCCTGAATATCTCTTTGCATTTGGTTCATTTCCAATTGATTGTTCTTTTTTTGAAGTCGATAAAAAATATAAAAGCCGAGTAATAAAATAATTAAAAGAAGAATAGACAGCCACAACTGTCTGAGTTTTCGCTGCTGAACGTTATTTTCCAGTTCCAAAATCGTGATTCGGTTTTCTTTTTCTTTAACGTCAAATTGAATATTAAGTTTATTTATTTCGTTTTTCTGATTTTCGCCGCTTATTTTTTCTTTCAGCGAATGGTATTCTTTCAATGCGATCGTGGCTTTGAAAAAATCGCCCAATCCTTCATAAGCCTTTTCGATAACGCTTAAACTTTCGAGTTCTATTTCGATGTTTGTGTTGTTTTTTGCAATTTTAACAGCTTCTTTGCCGGTAATTATTGCTTCCGAAAATTTCTTTTTCTTGATTTGTAAAGTGGCAATATTCCTTAAAATAGGAGCGATATTGTTTCTTCGGTTTTGAGAAATACATAAAAACAATGCCCTGCTAAACAAGGAATCAGCGTTTTCCAATTTTTCTTTTTTTAGGTAAACAAATCCAATGTTATTTATAACGATTGGCAAATTTATGTCTGTCGAATCAATTTTATAAATTTCCAAAGATTTGTTATAATAATAAATTGCAGAATCTAAATTATTCAAATAGTCTTCATAAATTGTTGCAATGTTGTTAAATCTGTTTGCACTGAGTTGTTTTTTGCCGATTTTCTGTGTAATGTCAAGCGATTTTTTAAAATAGAACAATGCCTTTTCGGGTTCGTTAATTTGCTGATATACAATTCCGATGTTGTTATAAATTTTTGAGCATTTAATTTCTTTGTTCAGACTGTCGAAAATCGACAAAGCTTTTAAATAATTGCTTATTGCTTGTGGATAATTTCCTGATAATTCGTTTATTACGCCGATATTTCCAATTTGGTCGGCATAATTTTCTTTCAAACTGTCCGAAAAATAGTATCTCGAAGAAGCATGAAAAAAATGTTCGGCTAAAATGTAGTTGGAATGTGTAAAATGCAGATATGCAATTTTTTCGTTTACGTGTGCTTTGTGTAAAGGAAATTTGGCAATTATTCTTTCCGATAATAGTATTAAACTGTCGTTATTTTGGGGATAATTTCTATTGATTGTGTCTAATAGATTCGATAATAAAAGACTGTCTGAATGATTTATACGTTCGTTTTTTGCCTTTTCTTGCTGTTTTGAACAAGAAAAAGCGATTGCAAAAACGAGTAGCAGTTGAAAGTATAAAATGAATTTCGTATTCATAAAATCTAATAAACCAAAAACATACTAAATTACCAAATCTGATTCAATTTCGTTTAGCTAAGAAATGTGTTTGCTGTTCGGCTTAGGCTCTGCCTAAGTCGAAGTTATCATGACAGGCTCTGCCTGTCTGTCAAAGCAAGGCAGAGCCTTGCAAAATAAGCCCGACTGAGACAGAGCCTCAGCCGAACGTATGTTTAACATAACGATTTTGAAACCTGATTCAGTATTTTGAGCCATTTTCAAACTGAAAAAAACAAGAAAGCAATTGACAACCATTTTAATATCAATAAATTACCTATTTTCTTTTTCCATAATATCCAATATTTGATTCAGAACTTTGTTTTTTTTGTAAGCTTTTCGTTTTGCTGCCGATATCTTCGATGATTTTAAATTCCCTTTATAATATCTCATAAACCAAGGAAAAACAGTGATTATTGCATCTGCCGGAGAGTATATCAGTGCAACTTTTATTCCCGCCGCAATGATAACAGATGACAATGTAAGTGCATTAATTCCGTTTTTGAAATCTCTGGAAATCATTTGTCCGCTTCCCGGAAAAACTAAGCTTGAAGTCAAAACCAATATTCTGCTTGGGTGTTGAAGCTTATGAATTTTTTTGAAAATCGAATCGACAGAGTGGGAGAGTGCCGGCTCAGTTTCGGAGATTGTTTTTTTGAATGATAATTGGGCGTTATGGTAATCCTCTTCGGCAAAATAAGCAACAGCCATCGCTAAATCTATTTTTTGTTGCTGAATCTTATGCAGGGGGTTTGGCAGTGAAATGAGTTCGGCTTGGGCGTGTTTGTAATTTTTGGAAAAAATAAAGCAGTACGACTTTTTTAAGCTGAGTTCTATTGACAAACTGTCATTTTCGCTTGTCGAAAGTGCTCTATCATAATAATTGAGTGCTTCAAAGTATTTTTTATCATAATACAGGCAGTCTGCTATTTTATGATGCAAAAATTGTTGCTCGAACTCATTGGAAAAGAAAAATGCCCTTTTATAATTTTTCAATGCCAAAGCAAAGTTCCCGTTACTAACAAGCGAATCTGCAAATAATATGGTTTGTTCGGGTGTTTGTGAAACTATCGGGTACGAAAAAAAGAAAATCAAACAAAAAGCATAGAGTTTTGTCTGATATTTCGGTGCAAAAATTATGTGTTTTTTGAATTTCAAATTAATTTGATTTTTCCCATTCAAATCCGTCTTTTTTATCTTTTATTTGATAGCCTAATTTTACGAGTTCGTCGCGAATTTTGTCCGAAAGGGCAAAATTTTTGTTTTGTTTTGCTTCAATTCTCATGTTCAAGAGCAATTCCATCAAATTATTTTCCGAATTATCATCGAGTTTCGAGTTGGTTTCGTTTTCGTTTTTCAAACCGAGCAATTCAAAAATAAAAGTATCGAATAAATTACGCATTTCACTGATTCCGGCTGTTGTAAAACTTTCTTTGCCGTCGTTTGCCGAATTAATTGCACGTATTCCATCGAACAAATGAGCGATAAGAACAGGAGTGTTCAAATCATCGTCGATGGCTTCAAAGCATTTTTTGCGGAACGATTCGATGTCGAAAGAATTGGTTTCCGAAGGTTTTATTTTCGAGAGTGTTTTTACGCCAATCATCAGTCGTTCGAGACCTTTTTCTGCGGCAGACAAAGCTTTGTTCGAGAAATCGAGCGGTGAGCGATAGTGGGCTTGAAGAATAAAAAAACGAACTACTTGTGGGCTGTATGCTTTATCCAACAGTTTATGACTGCCTGTGAACATTTGGTCGAGCGTTATGAAATTGCTGAGCGATTTGCTCATTTTTTGCCCGTCTATGGTTATCATGTTGTTGTGCATCCAATATTTAACGGAATCTTTTCCGTTGGCGGCTTTTGTTTGAGCTATTTCGCATTCGTGATGCGGAAACATTAAATCCAATCCGCCTCCGTGAATGTCAAATTCTTCGCCCAAATATTTGGTACTCATCGCCGAGCATTCAATGTGCCAGCCCGGAAAACCTTCGCTCCATTGGGAGTGCCAACGCATGATATGTTCGGGCATTGCTTTTTTCCAGAGTGCAAAATCGGCATTGTTGTGCTTTTCGTTTTGCCCGTCCAGTTGGCGGGTGTTGGCGATAGAATCTTCCAAAACACGCCCCGACAGTTTGCCGTAATCGTTGGTTTTTGAATATTTAGCAACATCGAAATACACAGAACCGTTCGATTCGTAGGCAAATCCGGCTTCTAATATTTTCTCGGTCATGGCAATTTGTTCCAATATATGCCCCGATGCGTGGGGTTCGATACTTGGTTCTAAAACATTCAATTGCTGCATGTTGTGATGGTAACTGTTGGTGTATTGCTGGGCAATTTCCATGGGCTCCAACTGTTCTAAACGTGCTTTTTTTGCAATTTTGTCTTCACCTTCGTCGGCATCGTTTTCTAAATGACCAACATCGGTAATGTTACGAACATATCGAACCTGATAATCTAAATATTTTAAATATCTGAACAGTAAATCGAAAGTAATTGCAGGGCGGGCATGTCCCAAATGAGAATCTCCGTAAACTGTCGGTCCGCAAACATACATTCCGACAAAAGGAGGTTTGATGGGTTCAAATTTTTGTTTCTTTCGGCTTAATGTGTTGTATATATGTAGATTATTTGTTTCCATAGATTTTTCCGGTCGTTTATTATTTTCGTGAATATGTTTGAGAAATGTGTTTTTTTGTAGTGATGAAACTATTAATTTTGAATACGATTAGAATAGATATAAATTCGTGTTTAATGATTTGAATATTAGTGATATAATTTGTTTTATTCGAATATATTTTCCTCTTCGGATTGGTTTTTTTGAAATAAAATAATGCCGTTATCATCAATAAAATCTCGTAAGTCTTGGGTTTCAAGTCCTTCGTAATGAACAATATCAAACCAACAATGGGTTGTACTTTCATTTTTTATGCCATTCATCACCTTTCCGAGTACTTTTGCTGATATTTTCGCACCGCACAATGCGATTTCGAGGTCGGAGGTCAGGGAAAATTCACCGGTATCGCGTAATACATATAAAATTGCTTTTTCAATTTCGGGGTGCGAGGCACATATTTTTCGTATGAATTCGGTGTCTTCTTTACGCAAGCCGTATTTTTCAGGTTTTTGGTTCATTGATGTTGTTTTTTAATCTACAAAAATGCCGTTTTTTTTTTTCAAAAAAAATTATTTTGATAAAGTTACACTCACTTTTTCAATTTTTCCGCCCATTGCAGGGTTTATTTTAGAAACTTTTACGGAGGCATGAGTAATGTGCGAAAAATTTTGAAACAATGAATCCAGAATGCGTCCGGCGATATGTTCGAGTAGGTTGGATTTTGTTTGCATCTCCTTTTTTACAATTTTGTAGGCTGTTTGGTAATTCAGTGCATCGTCCAGATTATCGGTTTGTGCTGCTTTTTCGCAATCGCCGGTGAGCGACAAATCAACAATAAAATAATTACCGATTATTTGTTCTTCGCGATAGTGTCCGTGGTACGAAAAAAATTCCATGCCTTCGAGTTGTATCAAGCCCATGATTTTGTTTTTGAAATTTTAAAAAGAAAATGTTTTTAATGTATGAGCCAAGTTTAAAAAGTATAAAGTTTGTAAAGTAAAAAGTGTATGTCATTTATATTCAATAATTTAGGTAAAAATATAAATTTAAGTTAAAGACCTTATTTTCAGTATTGTAACTTTAAAAACTTTCAACTTTATATTTTTTTTGATTGCACTCATGTATTTTTTCGTGATATACTAAAAACAGTATATCTGTTTACTTTTAAATGTTTGTAAATTTTTTATTAATCCTTTCAATCCCCACATCATCGTATCCTTACATCATCACAATCATCACATCAAATAATCAACCAATTAGATTATATATCAATTACTTACATGCAAGATGTTCGTATTTGTATTGAATTGAGAGGAATACATTTTCAATGGAAATTGCGAAGGACCTTTGGTAACAACACCATCGAGCATCAATAAAAATTCGGAGCCGCAGCAGGTGCTGTCCACAGCGGTAAAACCGGATTTATCAACTGTTATCTTTCCGCATTCCGGGTCGTAGGGGCAGGCTCGCTCGAATGCCGTGATTTCGTCTGCCGATTTGCGATACAACAAAATTCCGCTTACGCCGCCCGTTACATAGATGTAGTTGCCGATTGTTTGCAATGCGTTGTATTGAGCATCACCTAAATAAATTTCAAAATTAACATAAACGTTTGGTATCGGGTCTTTTTCATTTTTACATGCTCCCCAAAAAATCGAAATTAAAAACGGCAAAAGCACAAAAAGTGATTTATTTGATTTTGATTTTTTTTTCATATCTTTGACAAATAAACTTGATTTATCAGATTACAAACTCTTGCCGCAAAGTTAATGAAATTGTTTCTTAAAATAGTATTTTGGCTTCTAATAATTTCATCGGTTCCGAATATTTCAGTCGGACAAGAGGATACTCTTGTAACCAATACCGATACATTAGGTCGGGATAAGCAAAAGACCGAAAAACGTCATCGTTTTTTTACAAGAAAAAGCAAAAACGATTCGACTCGAATATCAAACAATAATCAGTCGAATCAAAACCAAAGCGATACATTAAAAGGAAATGGGGCAATAAATCAAACAACAAAAAACACTAAATCCGGCAAAAAACTATCGGGCGAAGCACGACGCAAACAGAAAGTACAATAAAAATACAATCGAAAATTGATTCGTCTCAAAAAAAAATGCACTTTAAGTCCCGATGAAAAAATGGCAATGAATAAATCCAAAGGCATGAAACTATCGCCCGGCGAAAAAAAACTGTGCCGACGTGCCGAAAAAAAGATGGATAAATATGACAAAAAAAAGAAAATTTTTGAACAAAAAAGACATTTAAAAATTCAGGACAAAAAAACACGAAAAATGATACGCATCACCAAGAAAAATTCGGAGCGAGACCGAAAAAATCATAAAAAATTCAACATCAATAACGGGATTTTCTCCAACGAAAAATAAAAAACATGAATTTCGGAACATTATTTTATATTGTCATCGTCAGCATTATAATTGTAGGCGTAACTTTTTTTATTATGAAGCGTAGGAAACGACTTCCTTATACCTACGATACAAAAAAAAAAATAGCTTTCACACAACTTGATAAAATGCTTACAAATATCAAATATCAAAAGCCGCAGTCTGTAAACCAAGTAATACCGACTGAATTACACACTAAAAAAATCGAGACCGAAACATCGGACACGATTGCCGACAAACCCAAAGAAAAAGTCCTTTCAAAAACGGTTAAAAAATTTGATACACAATCGGCAATCGTTTACTCGTCCATTATACCACGAAAAAAAATAAAACATTAGTCGAATACATTTTGTAATTCAAAGTTTTTTATTATCTTTGCAATACAAAGAGTCCTGAATATTTCGGGATTCTTTTTTATTTATTATCTTAAAAACCAAGAGTTTATGAACTCAGTTATTTTTTTAACCGAAGAAGGAATGCGAAAGTTGAAAGCCGAAATTGATTTCCTTACCGGTGTCGAACGTCCCAGAATAACCCAACTTATTGCCGAAGCCCGAGATAAAGGCGACCTGTCTGAAAATGCAGAATATGATGCCGCAAAAGAAGCCCAAGGGTTACTGGAAGCAAAAATAGCTCAACTTCAAAATACTTTGAGAAACGCACGTATTGTAGATGAATCAAAAATTAATACCAATTCGGTTCAGCTGATGAACCGTATCAAAATAAAAAATATTCAAACCGATAAAATTATCGACTACTACATTGTTCCGGAACGCGAAGCAGATTTAAAAGTCGGTAAAATTTCTGTTACATCTCCCATTTCAAAAGGATTGCTGGGCAAGAAAGTTGGCGAGTTTGCCGAAATTCAAGTTCCTGCCGGAAAAATAACTTTTGAAATCCTCGAAATTTCATTGTAACTCAATTAAAATTAATACGATGGCAACAATATTTACGAAAATCATCAAGGGTGAAATTCCCTCACATAAGATTTATGAAGATGAAAATTATTTTGCCTTTTTAGACATTAATCCCTTGGTTCCCGGTCATACCATTGTAGTCCCTAAAAAAGAGATTGATTATATTTTCGATTTGGATAACAACACTCTTGGCGGACTGCTCGTTTTTGCCCAACCCATTGCCAAAGCTCTCGAAAAATCGTTCCCCTGTCGTCGCATCGGTATCGAAGTCATTGGATTGGAAGTGCCACATGCACACGTGCATCTGCTTCCTATCAACAGCGAAGCAGATCTTAATTTCAGCAAAGGAAAAATGAGCGTAAGCCCCGAAGAACTCACACTTTGGGCTGAAAAAATTATTAAGAATCTTTAATAATTTCAAACGCAATTTTCGCATTTTCAATTAGATATATAAAAACGGCATTTTGCTGATATAATTAGAGTCAAAAAAATGAAGCTGTCTGTAAAGGCTGCTTTTTTTTTCGTATTTTTTAAAACCTCTTTACGGAATCCTTCGGTGATATGTAAAGGGCAAAACTCGTATTATAAAAGACAAAAAAACAGATATACAATGACTTACTTTTTTCTATTTTTATATTTTTCAAGTATTATTAAACGATTGCAATAAAATCAACCTCTTTTTCACCGAAGAATAATATAGAAAAATCAAAAATCCTTATTATACAATCGGGTACATCTACATTTTTTTTGTAGATTTGTAGATTCCTTAGATAAGTGATTTTGTCTTTTTTCAAATTTCAATTTAAGAAAAATTAATCAACGTTCTGAATATTAAATATTTGTTTCATTTAACATTTTTTTATGCACAAAACGATACAATTTAAGCTTAACGGTAAAACAATAAAATATACGGGCGATGAAAATCGCACGCTGTTAAAATATCTGAGAAACGATGAAGGTATTACATCGGTAAAAGATGGCTGTTCCGGACAATCAGCATGCGGAGCATGCACGGTTGAAATAAATGGAGAAGCAAAGCTGTCGTGCGTTATTAAGATGAGCAAATTGCAAGATGCCGAAGTCTTCACCCCCGAAGGGTTTCCTGAATATGTAAAAGACGTAATTGCCAAGGCTTTTGTCAATAAAGGTGCGGTTCAATGCGGTTTTTGTACACCCGGTTTTATCATCCGAACAAAAGTCTTGCTTCATAAAAATCCAAATCCCACACGGGAAGAGGTTCAACAAGCCATCAAACAACATATTTGCCGCTGCACGGGTTATAAAAAAATAGAAGACGCTATATTGTTTGCCGGTGAAACCATTCGAGAAAACAAAACCATAGAAATAACCAAAACATCGGGCAAGGTTGGCGAATCTCAGCCCAAATATCAAGCCTACGAAACAGCCCTTGGAATCCGCGAATTTGTCGATGATATGGCTTTGGAAGGCATGTTATTTGCCGTTTTGAAATTCAGCGATTATCCGAAAGCAACCGTTTTAAAAATTGATACTTTTGAAGCTGGAAAACTTCTCGGCGTTCATCGTATTTTTACCGCAAAAGATATTCCGGGCGAACAGAAAGTGGGTTTGATAATTAAGGATTGGCCCGTCATCGTTGCCGAAGGTCAAACAACAAACTTCATCGGCGATGTTTTAGCCGGCGTTGTTGCCGATTCCGAAGAAATTGCACGGCAAGCCGTTGCATTAATAAAAGTCGATTACAAAGTTTTAAAACCCTTGACCGATGCTTATGAAGCCGTTGATGCCGAGCGAATCCACCCCGAACGCCCGAATAATTTTGAAACTACGAAATTCAATATCGGCGAAGCTGAAAATGCTCTGAAAAAATCAAAATATACGGCAAAAGGACATTTTGAAACGCAAAGAATAGAACACGCTTTTCTCGAAAAAGAAGCTGCACTCGCTCGACCCGACGGAAAAGGAGGGTTGGAACTTTTCAGTCAAAGTCAAGGCGTATACGAAGACAGACGGCAAGTTGCACTGATTTTGGGACTTCCCGAAGAAAAAGTGCGTGTAACTCTCGTTTCAAACGGCGGCGGATTTGGCGGAAAAGAAGATTTAAGCGTTCAGGGACAAACTTCTTTATTTGCTTTTTTGATGAATTGTCCCGTGAAATTGACATTAACTCGCGAAGAGTCAATACGTTTGCACCCCAAACGCCACCCGGTTTTTATGGATATGGAACTCGGTGCCGACGAAAACGGCAAATTAACCGCCATGAAACTCAGAGCTGTCGGAGATTCCGGAGCTTACGCATCGGTTGGTGCCAAAGTTATGGAACGTGTTGCCGGGCACGCTACGGGCGGGTATTTCGTTCCGGAAGTGGATATTGAAGCGAAAACTGTTTACACAAATAACATTCCGTCGGGTGCAATGCGCGGATTCGGAGCAAATCAGGTTTGTTTTGCTTTGGAAACATTAGTTGATGAAATTTGCGAAAAAGGCGGTTTCGACCGTTGGCAATTCCGATGGAATAACGCTCTGGTTGACGGATTGACAACTTCCACAGGACAGCGAGTAACACAAGTCGGTATTCGACAATCGCTCGAAGCCTTGAAAGACGATTTTTATTCGGCAAAATATGCAGGTTTGGCTTGCGCCATAAAAAATTCGGGTGTCGGCAACGGCATGGCGGACGAATCGAAAGTGAAAATCGAAATCGTATCTGAAAACCATTTCCGTTTGCATCATGGTTGGACTGAGATGGGGCAAGGCGTTCATAATATGGCATTGCAAACATTTTGCACCGAAACAGGTTTTGCTCCCGAAACGGTTGAAGTATTGGTCGATACCGAAGCACAAATCAAAACCGGAATGACAACCTCATCGCGTGCCACGGCTTTGGTCGGTTTGGCTGTGATAGATACTGTTAATGCAATAAAAGAAGATTTAAAAAATCACACGTTGAAAGATTTAGTCGGAAAATCGTATCAAGGTCAATTTATTTGCGATTGGACTGTAAAACCGGGAAAAACAAAAGAGCCAATTATTCATTATTCCTACGGATATGCAGCACAATTGTGCATTTTAGACGAAAAGGGAAATATTGCCAAAATGGTTGCCGCACACGATGCCGGAAAAATAATGAATCCGATGCTGTTTGAGGGGCAAATTCAGGGTGGAGTTCACATGGGGCTTGGTTATGCTCTTTCAGAGGATTTGCCGATGAAAGACGGCTTTTTGCTGAGTTCAAAAATGCGGGATTTACAAATTCTCCGTGCTCACGAAACACCCGAAATCATTGTCAAAGGCGTTGAAGTTGCCGATTCGGTAGGACCATACGGGGCAAAAGGAATCGGAGAAATCGGTTTGGTACCTACGGCTGCTGCTGTTGC
>DYMH01000018.1:8369-41805 GCA_020721645.1 Draconibacterium orientale | reverse complement strand
CATAAATTTGAATTGGTCGCAAATTGTATTGATTAAGTAAATAAGTCTAAAAAATAAATCAGGTGAATAGGTTTCTTTGCGACTTAGCGTCTTTGCGTGAACGGAGTAGCCCTCAACGAAGTTATACTTTGATTGGTTGATTTTTTGATGTGCTGATATGCTGATTGCTTTTAATATCAAATAGATAAACAATTTGTAAAACGCAATTTATGACCGTGCTTAGTATAAATAAAAAAAGAATTACGGAATTTAGGATTGAAATTAATATTTTTAAAATGGAAAAAACAAAGAAAAATTTGTAATTTTGATAGCGAATGAACTGACATACAAAACACAACCAATTAATATTTAATCAATGGATAACATACAAAATCTATATTCGACACTTATAAAACGACTTCGTTTGAGAGAAAACGGTGAAACCTTGGAATTTATGAATAATCTGGGCTTAAAATATTCCAAAAATTACGGTGTTTCGATTTATGAATTAAGAAAAATTGCCGATGATTTTCGTCCCAATCATTCATTTGCTTTGCATTTAAGAGATTCTGAAATCCGAGAACTGAAAATTTTGGCTGATATGATTGACAATCCGGAAGAAGTATCGCCCGAAACAGCCGCAGAAATTCTCCAAAATGCCGAAACTATTGAATTAGCGGAACAAGCAGCATTTAATATTTTATCAAAATTACCCTTTGCAACCGATTTATGCCGACAGAATATTTTATCCGACAATCAGAACGTGCAACGTGCTGTTTTATTAACAATAGGACGTGCCGCATTTTCAAAAAACAGCGATTTCAAAAATGATGATTTTCAGTTTTTTGTTTCCGAAATCGAAAAATTAATATCAAATCCTAAATTTAAACACGGCACAATTGCTTTTCGTGTTTTATTTCAAATCGGCAGTGCAAACAAAACATTAAACAACACGACTATCGAAAGCCTCAACCGAATAAAGCAAATGGAGACAAAAAATTCAAAATCACTTGCCGATGAAACAATTTCATTGCTCGAATACCAAACTTACTCATAAAGAATAAGATGATAAAAATTTTCAATGCTTCGCAAATTCGAGATGCCGACTCCTACACAATATCGCACGAACCGATTCATTCAATCGATTTGATGGAACGTGCCGCCGAAAAAATTGTCGAAGAACTGATAAATTTATATAAGGAAAAAGTTCCTTTCGCCATTTTTTGCGGAAGCGGAAATAACGGCGGCGATGGCTTAGCAGTAGCACGCTTGTTGAGCCTGAAAGATTATAAAGTCGAAGTGTATTTTGCCAAAATATCCAACAGATTTTCGGACGATTTTTCAATAAATTTGGATCGATTAAAACAAATTAAAACACTCAACATATCAGAAATATCTGATAAAGTACAACTCCCGGCATTCAACAAAAATACGGTGCTGATTGATGCACTATTCGGTTCGGGATTAACAAGACCGCTTACAGGTTTTTCGGCAGAAATCGTAAATTATTTAAACAATTTACATTGTGATATTATTTCAATTGATATTCCTTCGGGACTGTTTGGTGAAGAAAATTCATCTCAACAAAATGCAATCGTCAAAGCCAAATATACACTGACTTTTGAATTTCCGTTTCTTTCATTTTTTTTCCCGGAAAATGAAGAATATGTCGGAACTTTTAAAGTACTTCCTATCGGCATTCACCCTGATTATGTGAATAATACGCAATGTAATCGATTTTTTATACAGCAAGAGGATATTATAAAATATTATAAAGTTCGTAAAATTTTTTCGCATAAAGGACAATTCGGACACGCTTTGCTGCTTGCAGGAAACTACGGAACAGCGGGAGCAAATATATTGGCTGCACGCGGCTGTTTACGAAGCGGAATCGGACTATTAACCTGTCATGTTCCCAAATGTAATGTACAAATTCTTCAAATGTCTGTGCCCGAAGCCTTGCTTTCCGTTGATGATGAGCAATTCGTTATCAGCAATTTACCTGAATTTGCAAAATTCAATATCGCAGCCATCGGTCCGGGAATTGGATTTGATGAAAAAACAGAGATTGCAGTAAAAACACTTATAACACATTTTAAAAAACCAATTATTTTCGATGCAGATGCCATTACAATCCTCGGAAAAAATAAAAATTGGCTCGACTTGATTTCCGAAAATTCTGTTTTTACGCCACATATTAAAGAATTTGAACGATTGGCGGGACCTTCCGAAAATAATTTCCGAAGAAATGAACGACAAATCAAATTTTCTGTAAAATATAAATGTTTTGTTGTTTTAAAAGGTGCATACACTGCAATTACAACACCCGACGGCAAGTGTTTTTTCAATTCCACAGGTAATCCCGGCATGGCAAAAGGCGGCAGCGGTGATGTGCTGACAGGCATTTTATTAGCTCTGTCGGCACAAGGTTACCCGATTGAAGATGCTGTAATTATGGCTGTTTATCTCCATGGTTTGGCGGGCGATATTGCAGCCGAAAAATTTGGGCAAACTCCCATGACCTCAGGCGACATTGTTTCGTGTATTGCCGATGCGTTCCGGAAAATTGAATCTAATAAGTTATAATTAATTATGACATTTTCGTATGATTTACACCGAAATAGAATATCAATCAGAATTATACACAAAAAGTCTCGAATTGCGATACAAAATTCTTCGCAAACCTTTGGGACTAAGGTTTACAAAAGAATTTTTGTCGGACGAAATGAATAATTTCCATCTGGCTGCCATCGAAGACAATGAAATCCGAGCAGTTGTTTTATTAAAACCTATGGAGGATAACATAGTTAAAATGAGGCAATTTGCAGTTGATTCTAAATATCAACATCAAGGAATTGGGCAAAAATTGACAAAGTTGGCGGAACAATTCGCCGGCGAAAAAAATTATAAAAAAATCGTACTTCATGCTCGAAAATCTGCAGTTGGTTTCTATTTAAACATGAACTATACTCTTATAAGCAAAGAATTTTTAGAAGTTGGTTTGCCGCATTATGAAATGGAAAAAATACTTGAAAAGTAACAGGTCTTTCGATTCGCTTATCGAAGCCGTGGCGAAAATTTAACATGTTGTTATTCAATAAATACTGTACTATTTTAGCCAATTAGTCTGAAAAAATATTTTTTTCTTAATAATTTTCATGTAATTTCACATTTGAAAATGTACTGTTAATACAAAAATATAATGAAAAGAATTGCCATATTTCCGGGTTCGTTCGACCCATTTACGGTTGGGCATGAAGAAATTGTAAAACGAGCCTTACCTTTATTCGATAAAATAATAATTGCCGTTGGTTACAATTCGGTAAAACACGGCTTTTTTACGCCCGAACAGAGGATAAATTGGATTGCAGAAGTTTTTAAAAACGAGCCAAAAATTGAAACTGCAAGTTACACCGGCTTGACTGTAGATTTTTGCAAAGAAAAAAATGCAAAATATATTTTACGCGGTTTACGAACCGCTGCCGATTTTGAATATGAAAGAGCTGTGGGGCAGATGAATCGAGAGATATACGATGAAATTGAAACAGTATTTTTATTAACATCGCCGCAATATTCAATGGTCAGCTCAACAATTGTTCGCGAAATATTACGCTACGGCGGCGATGTTTCTAAATTTATTCCACAGGGTATCGACGGATACAAAGATTTGTAAAAATTGCAATTCCTTATATATTTAAAATTGTGATTTCCATTGTCTTAGAATTTCCATATCCTCAGGATTAACGTACTTGAAAGAATGTGCTTCTTCGATTAAGATTTCGTAATTGCTGAGAGTCGTTAGCTTGCAATTGTTTTTTTCAAAATTTTCAAGAGCAATCGGCAAACCATACGTGAAAATTGCGACCATACCTAAAACTTCGCAACCGGCTTCGCGAAGAGCTTCAACTGCTGCAATACTGCTGCCTCCGGTCGAAACTAAATCTTCTATTACAACAACTTTTTGCCCTTGTCGAACGATGCCTTCGATACGATTCCCCATGCCGTGATTTTTTGATTCCGAACGCACATAGGCAAATGGTTTTTGCAGAACATCTGCCGCCAATGCTCCTATTGCAATGCCACCCGTGGCAACGCCGACAATAATGTCAGCCTGAGAATATTTTTCTGTTAATATTCTAACAAAAGCGTCTTTTATAATCGACCGACTTTCGGGATAGGAAAGTAATCGGCGATTGTCGCAATAAATCGGCGATTTAATCCCCGATGCCCATGTAAATAATTTGTCCGGACTCAGTTGAACGGCATTTGTTTTGAGCAATTCCAATGCGATGCCTTTCGCGGTATTTAATTCAATTTGTAACATAAATTCTAAGATTTTTATATATTTGTGTTATCAATATTCGTCCTGTGATATTAAAAAAACAAGGATTTTTTGTACAAAAAAATGATTTTCAAAAATAATTATCTAAAAAGTAAAATAAACAACAAATGTATAAAATTTTTTATAACGACAGCGTACTTAAAATCATAGAACAAAGCGAAAATCAAATTTCAGATGCCGAAATTGATGAAAGAATTCATCAATTTATCGAAAATAAAAATCAATATATTACAATCAACAGCCTGAATGCGAACTACACTTTTTCATTAGTTCAAAAACAATTTCACTTTATCGAAGCAGCCGGCGGACTGGTTTTCAATACAAAAAATCAATTTCTCTACATTCAGCGGCTCGGAATTCCGGATTTGCCCAAGGGCAAAAAAGAAAAAGGCGAAACGCCCGAAATGACAGCATTACGGGAGGTTACGGAAGAATGCGGAATTTCAGAATTAAAAATCATTAAAACTTTGGAACCTTCGTTCCATATCTACTTTGAAAAAAAATGGATTTTAAAAAAAACATATTGGTTTGAAATGGTGTACGAAAACAATAAACTGCCTGTTCCGCAAACCGAAGAACAAATCACAAAAGTTGAATTTATTTCGATTTCCGAAGCCTCGTTTTTGATGGAAAAAACATATCCAAATCTGAAAAATTTGTTCGCTTATGCAGCAAATCGAAAATAATAAATATCGAAATTCAAAATAAAAAAAACTATTTCAATAATCAATTTATTTATATAGATTTGTAAATACCAAATCGAAAACGTATCAATTTTCGTATTTCCAAAACACTCAATATTTGCTCAACTAAATCACATTTCATGAAAAAAATCTCCTTAATTGTCTTTTTGTCAATTGGTTTGACACTTTCGATTTCGGCACAGCAAGACAGTGCGAAAACCGAAAAAGTAAAGAAAGGTCTCAGTATCAACGGTGTTCCTGTTGTTGCTTACGACTCCGACATTGGGTTCAAATACGGCTTGGTGATGAATTTTTTCCACTACGGCGATGGAACCAACTATCCGAATTACAACCACTCACTTTACATGGAATGGTCTAACACCACCAAAGGCAGTATGCGTACGCAATTGATTTACGACACACGCACTCTGATTCCTAAAACCCGTATGACGCTCGAAGGCAGCTACCTAACCGAACAAGCTCTCGATTTTTATGGTTTCAACGGGTACGAAGCCGATTTTAATTCATCTTTCGAAGACGATACCCAAATCGGTGCCGGCTATATTTCTCGCATGTACTATCGCCAACAACGAAAATTATTACGTTTTAATGCCGATTTTCAGGGCGAACTCGTGGGCAAAAAATTGCGTTGGCTTGCCGGATTTTCGTATTACGACACAAAAATTTCGTCGGTCGATGTAGATAAATTGAACAAAGGAAAATCGGGCAACGATTTGCTTCCGGATACCGCAAGTTTGTACGACAAATACGTAGAATGGGGCGTTATTGACCAAGAACAAAAAGACGGCGGACGCACAGCTTTTGGGAAAATAGGTTTGGTGTACGACACACGCGACAACGAAGCAAATCCGAATCGAGGAATTTGGTCTGAAATCATACTGCTTGGCTCGCCGAGCGGCATCAGCGATGGTTTTGGATACAGCCGTTTGATGCTCACTCATCGACAATATTTTACTATCGTAAAAAATAGGCTGACTTTCGCTTACCGACTCAGCTACCAAGCAAAATTATCGGGAGAGATGCCTTTTTATATGTTGCCGTATTTTAACGACTCCAAAATTTCGCAGGACGGACTTGGCGGCTCTAAAAACCTTCGCGGAATTATGAGAAACCGTGTAGTGGGCGATGGTTTTGGTATGGGAAATCTTGAATTACGTTGGAAATTTCTGAAAACAACCATTTTTAAACAAAATTTCTACATCGCTCTCAGCACATTTTTAGACGGCGGAATAATAACAAATCCCTACAAAATCAATACAAATGGCGTAACTGCCGGCTACGGAAACACACAAGAGCAAAACTTAGAAATGTTTCACAAAGCCGATGAAGGCTTGCATCTCAGCTACGGTGCAGGTTTGCATTTCGCTATCAACGAAAATTTCATTATTGCCGTTGATTACGGGCGAGCAGCCGTTGCTCAGGACGGAGATTCGGGCTTGTATATCGGTTTGAATTTTATTTTTTAATATCCATATCAACAAAAAAACCTCGAAATCGCTTGCATTTCGAGGTTTTTTATTTTAGAAAATTGTTTAATTCGGTAGCATGCTTCAATATCGTATAGTTAAGGCTGAAAGCCTTGAATATGAATAACCGTAGGTGAAACCTACGGAAAAAAATGCGTTAAACAACAACCCTGATAAGGGTTGAATCTTAAACAAATCCTCTTGTTCAACCCTTATCAGGGTTGCAACTTGTGAGTTTTTATTTCCGCCGGTTTACACCGGCGGTTATTCATATTTAAGCCTTTCAGGCTTGATATACAATAATTTGCTTAAATAAACAACATTGTAGCAAGTTTAGTAAATCACTAATTTTTGTGTGAATTTCTTATTATTTTCTTTGATTAAGGAAACAAAATAAATACCTTTTTCTATTTTAATATCTTTTATCTCATTGATATTTAGTATTTTTTGTTTCAATATCAATTTCCCGGAAATATCCGTGATTTCCAATCTGTTGAAATTTGAATTGTTTTTGATTGAAATGTTAAATAAACCTCGATTGGGATTTGGATAAATTTTTACTTCGCTGTTTTCAATTTCCTCTGTCGAAACCGTTGGGGCAAGTGTTACGATTTTAAAATCATCGAAATAAAATCCGTCTTTTGTAACATATCCATCGCTTTTCAATTCGAAGCGGAATTTTAGTGTTTTGTTCAGGAAATTTTGTAGGTTGATGTCTTCCAAAACCCAATTTGTCATTGTTCCGTCGTAAAGTGGTTCGCCTGCAATTTGCTCACCTTGGTCAGCTCCCGGATTGGTATATTTTCCCTGAATCGGACTCCATGTAGAACCATTGTTTTCTGAAACAAGCAGACGGACACAGTCCCAATCATTTTCTATATCCCAATGTGCTTGAAATGAAAGAGCTGCATAAGTTACTCCGGATAAATCGACAGGCGAAGTCAATGTTATCGGATTGTTGGTGTTGTCATAATAATTTCCGGCAGGCGAATCGGTAATCGAAAACCCCGGACTGACATAAGAGCTTGAGGTGGTGTTCCAATGCGATGTAGTCCAATCGGTCATCGAATTTCCGTCTTCGGAAACAATAATTTCAGCTACTCCGATTATTTTCGAAAGAGATTCGGAAACCGAATATTCGCCATTGGTTACTGTTAAAATCATATTAACCGTACTGCCGTTTGCGACCGAACTTTTGAGCAGATAATCAATTGTGCCGGTTTGAGAATCCAAAACATTTGGTAATTCAATTTCGACATTTGCACCTATTGTTTCAAAAATATCATCGTTCGAGGATAAAGAAACCGAATACGTTCCGTTTCCCGAAAGCCCGAGCCGTTGCAAATCGAAAGAAATTTGCCCTGAATTTGGAATTATTGTTTCCGATTTATCTGTTATTTGAGCAAAAACCGAAACAAAACGTGTCAGATACAGATTCATCTCCAAATTATTTTCGCACAAGGGCAAAATATCTTCGGAATCGGGCCAAAAACCCTGAGTGCTGTTGCCTGTTTCTGCGGTAAAGGAATAAATTTTATTTTTTGTTGTTTGCTCGCCGTACATCCAATCGTTGGCATCGCCGTTTGTGGAATAAAGCAGTTCCCATGCAGTTCCGGTCGAAAAACCGTTAT
Source organism: Draconibacterium orientale (assembly GCA_020721645.1). Classification (GTDB taxonomy): domain Bacteria; phylum Bacteroidota; class Bacteroidia; order Bacteroidales; family JAADGE01; genus DYMH01. Next base: position 33,683 of record DYMH01000018.1, on the reverse strand, counting down.
GTCTCGCCATGAGTGCTGCATAGGTTTTAAAAATCAGACTGTCGGGTGCCTGAATTTCATCGTATCCGAAGGGATATAAAAGTAAGTTGCTGTAAGTGTGATGATTGTTGGCAGCTAAAAAATTCCGACCAACGGTAAAATTTCGCATCATTTGGGTTTCGGGTTCCGAAAAAGCACTTGGTCCGCGATAGGTTTCATCGCTCGGATAGGAAGACGAACCTGAATCGTCAAAATGCCATTGAAAACCATAATTTCGGTTGATATCCACCCCAAAAGTGCCGTCACCGTTATTGCGACGATTTTTTCGCCACATATAATCGCGGTCTGCCAAATATTCGGCATGATTGTATTCGTAGCCATCAGGATTAACACAGGGTACGAAGTACATTTCGGTATTGTCCATCAAATATTTTATTTCGGGGTCGGTGTCATAATTTTCGAGCAAATACCACATATAATAAATCAGTTGCATCATGCCCACAGGCTCGCGTGCGTGTGTTAATGCGGTGTAGAGAACTTCGGGCTCCTCTTCATCGGTTTCCGGATTGTCGGATAATTTTACGTAAAAAACCTGCTCGCCTTCGTGTGTTGTAATTGTTTGGTCGATAGACATTTGGGCGGAAATTAAATTAGGATACAAAGTTTTCATAGTTTCGAGCTCTGTTATCATTTCCGATAAAGAGAGATTTCCTAAAAAAGAACCTAAATGAAAATTTACCGGAGTCTTTGCGGTTTTGTTTAATTGTGTAGATTTTTTATTGCGTTGAGAATAAAATTTCGACATATCATTGGTCAGTATTTCGTACTTGATTCCGGCTTTTATCAATTTATTGATGTCATTTTGCGAAAACTCGCCGGTTAATTCGTTATTTCGATATGTGACTCCAAAATCTAAGGGCAATCCCAAGCCGGCAATTTTTTTTAAATCCCCGGATTGTGCATAGATTTTAATTTTAGAATATTTGGTCTGTTGTGCATGTACAGAAAACGAAAATCCGATGATAACGACCAAAAAGAATGTGTATCTGAGTTTTTTCATAAATAGAAGTTTTTATTCGTTTTATTATTAAAGTTGATAAAGATAAAAGAGTAAAATGATTTATCCAAAGTTACGTTATATAAATTACGGAAAAGCATTAAAATTGAAACATATGAAATGTAAAAAACGATACTTTTTTTGTAAAAAATAATTAGAATATCTTTTGAAAAATATCATAAAATTATAACTTTGCATTTAGGAGTTTTTAAAACCACGTTTAAAAAAGATATTTTGATACGGAACATATCATATAAAATCTTGTCAGTCCTTATTTTTACAATTTTTGTAGAACAAATTGCCTTTTCACAAGACAAAGACCACGAAAAACAAAAAGCCGAAATAATTTGGGAATTACCAAAATATTTGAAATGGAGCAGCGGGAACGGAGATGTTGAAGTTGGGATTTTGGGCGGTTCAAAATTATTGATGAAAGAACTCAAACGTTTAGAAAAAAAACATTATCCCCACGGAAAATCGTTCAAAATTGTATATATTTTGAATCCGGATATTGTAGCCGAATTTAACGTTCAGATTCTCTATGTTTCGAAAGAATATGCCGCCAATTACGAGGAAATATCAAAAAAAATAAGACCAAATCATACGATTTTAATTACCGAAGCGTGGGGTGTTAAAAAATCGGTGATGGTTAATTTTGTTGAAAATGAAGATGAGTTTATCGAACAAATCAACGCCCGGAATATCGCCGAAACCGGGGCACAAATATTATCGAATATCAAAAAAGAAAATGTAGAAATTATCGATGACAGATATTTATTAAACGAATCGGAAGAAAATCTGAGAAAAGAACGCCAAAAAGTTAAAGAACAACAAGATAAACTTGATTTGATTGAAAAAGATTTGGAATACAAGCAAAAAAAACTTGACCGTCAAAAAGCAGAAATCGATGCTTCGGAAAGGAAAATCGGCGACCAAAAAAAACTCATGAGTACATTGATTGAGCAAGCAAATACTCAAAGAAAAGAATTAAATGCAAAAAATACCGTTTTGTTATTGAAGGAAAAAGATATTGAAATTCAAAACCAAAAATTAACAAAGCAACAATTACAGGTTAAAGAACAAACCTTAAAGTTGGGGAATCTAAACAAAGCAGTAAAAGAAAACCAAGCCCGAATTAACGAACAGGGGTTTACGCTGTTAAAACAATCAGCAACAATAAAATTTCAAAAAAATGCTTTAACAATCTTCATCGGATTCTTTGTTATCATAGGCATCTTGGTATTCTTTATTTTACGCGGATATCGCATTACACGAAGGCAAAATAAACAACTGGGCTTGCAAAAACAGGAAATTCAACAACAAGCCGGACAGTTGGAAATTATCAACAAAGAACTTGAAAAATTATCAATCGTAGCCAGCGAAACATCGAGTGCAGTTGCCATTTTGGACATCGATGGGAATTTTGAATGGGTGAATGCCGGATTTACACGAATGTACGGCTACACGCTGCAATTGCTTCGCAACGAAGTGAGCGAACATATTGTTGGAGCAAGCAATCACCCTCAAATTCAGGAATTTATTCGTACCTGCATCGATAAGAAAACTCCCGTAATTTACGAAACCTACGTAACGGCACGCTCCGGAGAGAAAAAATGGTCGCAAACCACTCTTTCTCCGACAATTAATGCTTTGGGTGAAGTAAATCAATTGGTACTCATCGATTCTGACATCACAAAAATAAAAGAAGCCGAAAACGAAATTCTTAAACAAAACGAAATGATTTTGGCTCAGGCACATGAATTGGAATTGAATAATTTTGAACTCGAAAAATTATCAATCGTTGCCAGCAAAACCGAAAATTCTGTTGTCATTGCTCAGCCGGACGGAGAAATTGAATGGGTAAACGACGGTTTTACACGATTATTGGGTTTAACATTCGATGAATTTAAGAAAAAATATTCGAGCAATATGTTCAAATCCAGCCTGATTGATGATTTAAAAGAACGCGTTGAACAAGCTGTTACCGAAAAAAAATCTATCATATATTCGGCAAAAACCAAAACTTCCGAAAATCGAATCATTTGGATACAAACCACTCTGACTCCTATTTTAACAACCGAAGGAAATTTGCGTAAAATCATTGCCATCGATGCAGATGTTACACAAATCAAATTGGCAGAAGAACAAATCGCCCTTCAAAATAAAAAAATAACCGACAGTATCCTCTACGCACAACGAATACAAAGTGCTATTTTGCCGCCGCAAGAAATTATATCGGACTATTTGCCCGAAAATTTCATTCTCTTTCGCCCTCGCGATATTGTTTCCGGCGATTTTTATTGGGCTGCACAAAAAGGCAATCGGCTCATTGTTACAGCAGCAGATTGTACGGGGCACGGCGTTCCGGGAGCCTTTATGAGCATGCTCGGCATCTCGTATTTGAACGAAATAATGGCAAATTTCAGCGACGAAGAGATTACTTCCGATTTGATACTCAATGAATTACGGAACAAAGTAAAAATTTCGCTCCGTCAAACAGGTAAAGAAGGAGAAGCGAAAGATGGTATGGACATGGCTTTGTGTATCATTGATAAAACAAAAGGGATTGTCGAGTTTTCGGGAGCCGAAAATCCGCTTGTAATCGTTCGTAACAACCAAATTATCGACATCAAACCCGATTTTATGCCAATCGGTATTTCCTACGAAGAAAAACCGTTCAGAAAAGAAATTATTCCCATTCAAAAAGGAGATTGGCTGTATATGTTTTCCGACGGTTATGCCGACCAATTCAGCCAAGCCGACCGCAAGAAATTTTTCTCGAAACGCTTGAAAGACTTTTTAAAAAACAACAGCAAAGAATCAGCTTCAAAACAAGCCGAATTACTCAATAATAACTTCGATGCGTGGCGCGGTTCTCTCAAACAAATGGACGATGTTTTGATTATTGGAATGAAAATCAGCTAATTAAGCATTCATTTTATTCCATCGGCAATTCATACACTTTCATCAATGCTTCCAATTCCGTTTGCCGGCGATTCTCGTCCCAAAACAATAATTCCGATGCAAGATTTAACACTTTTTGCAACACCTCTTCACGCGGTTTTCCGAGGGTTCCGATACCGGTTCTCCGTAACATAATGTCTTTCAATGTTTTTGCCGACTCAAATTGAACAGCATAAGCAACTTCTGCCAATATTTCACCATCGTGGCTCACAATATCGCGATAGCGTGGGTTTGCGTCTGCCAACTCGAAAATACGTTCACTTTCTTTGCCATAATTTCTGCTGAGAAATTCAACGGTTTGATAATCAAAATCGCTATAAAATTTATGTTGTTTAAACAGATATTCGTCCATATCTTTAATATCACAACCCGACAAAAAATTTTTGTGAGTGTAAACATCTCTCGGTTTAATTCCGGTTTTTTTTTCTGCCAGTTCCATCACATGCTTAGCCAAATTCCGACTGGTTGTGTATTTTCCGCCTTCCACGGTTATCAGACCATTGATTCCGTCGGAAGCATTGTCGTAAACTTCATATTTACGCGATGTGCTGTAAGTTCCTTCGGTTTTATTGTCGATAAGCGGTCGAAGCCCGCCGTAAACATGTTTGATATCGGCAAACGAAATTTTAGACCCAAAATTCGCATTCACTGCTGCTAATATTTCTTCGATACTTTGTCGAGATACTTGATAATCATCAGGATTTCCCTCGTATTCGCGGTCTGTGGTGCCAATAAGCGAATGTCCCCGCCATGGCATTATCATGATGTGTCCGCCTTCATTTTTTTGTATCGAAACCACATGGTTTCCGGCAATTTTTGGTGTGATAATATGAATGCCTTCCGACCGTTTCACTTTATGAGTCGATTGCTTATTTTTACTTGCTATTGACAAAATAATATCTGCCCAAGTGCCTCCGCAATTGATAATTAACGGAGCTTTAACTTCTTTTTGAGTTCCGCTCAAAATATCTTTTACCAGAACACCGGATACTGTATTTTTATCTTGATAAATAAAATCAACAACTTCGGAATAATTGGAAACTTTTGCACCATATTCTGCCGCAGATTTGATGAATGCCAAAGTCAATCGTTCGGGAAAGATGCTTTGATAATCGTAGAAAACAACTGCATTGCGAAGATTATCGGCAATCAAATTGGGCTCAAATTTCACTGCTTCCGAATAGCTGATGGTTTTATGATTGGGTAAACGTTTGGATTTGTCCCAAGTTTTTTGTTTATCAAACGATAAAATATCATACAAAAACATTCCTGCCGCCAATTTCCACATATTTCCTTTCCAACGTTTGTAGTTAGGAAATATAAATGGCAGGGGATACACAAAATTTGGGGCGATATTTCCCAAAATTCGCCGTTCCTGCAACGATTCACGTACAAGTTTAAATTCCATATTAGCCAAATAACGCAAACCGCCGTGTATCAATTTTGAGGTTGCGGCTGATGTTGCACCGCCGTAATCTTTTTTCTCGAAAAGAGCTATTTTTAAACCTCTTCCGGCAGCTGTGTATGCCACTGCTGCACCGGTTATTCCGCCGCCGATAACGATGGCATCTAAATCGGTAAATAAATCGTCTTCGATACTTCTTTTCAAACGCATGATATTGAAATTGGAATTAATTAGACAAAAGGAGCAAGTTTCAATACAAAAGACACAAAATAACAGAAAATACTTGAATTGCTTTCATTAAATTCAGCTTTTCATTACATTCATCTTCACACTTCCGCATTTTTATTTTTGGTATAAATATCGTAATTTCATTCAAGAAACAGAATTAATTTTTGATTAAGAATTAAATCAACATTACAAAATGTATCAACCTCAAAGTATTCAAGTAGAAATTGCGTTGAAAGCAATTATATATTATCTGGAAACAAAAAAATATTTAAAAGTCGAAATTAAAGACCTATTAAGCAAACCGGCAGCCTGTTTCGTAACGCTTCGCAATGCCGATAAAAATTTACGAGGCTGTATCGGCACCTTGTCTCCGGTTCGGGAGAATTTGCAGGAAGAAATCATACGCAATGCAGTTTCGGCTGCCATGCACGATTCTCGTTTCGTGCCCTTATCGAAGTCGGAAGTTGAAACACTTTCGCTCTCGGTTGAAGTTCTCAACGTGCCCGAATTGATTGAATCTGCTGAGTTTTTGAATCCCCGAAAATACGGTTTAATTATCGAAGACCGGTTTGGGCGACACGGCGTACTGCTTCCCGGTATTGAAGGTGTGGATACCGTTGCCGAACAAATTCGTATTGTGAAACGTAAAGCCGGAATCAATAATGATGAAAATTTAATATTTCAACGATTTACAACTACAAAATTCCGATAATTGTGAACACACAAACCGAAGCTCTTTTTTTTGAGACACTTAGCGGACAAGAAGTAAGATGTCTTTTATGCCCTCATTATTGCGTGATATCGGATACGCAATGGGGCATTTGCGGTGTACGACAAAATCGTAGCGGCGTATTGTTGAGCAATGTATTCGGAAAAATTTCCGCCGTCCGCCTCGACCCGGTTGAGAAAAAACCTTTGTATCATTTCTTTCCGGGCTCTAAAATTCTTTCATTCGGCAGTTTCGGTTGCAATTTGGCTTGTATCTTTTGTCAGAACAGCTCAATATCTCAAATCGCAGGTTCAAAAATCAAAAATTTTGAAACTTTTACACCCGAACAGGCTGTTGCATTGTGTTTTTCGGAGGAAGAATCAATCGGTATTGCGTTTACCTACAACGAACCCACGGTTTGGTTTGAATTTATGTTGAAAACAGCCACCTTAGCCAAAGAGAAAGGCTTGTTTACAGCAATGATTACCAACGGATTTATTAATCGAAAACCTCTCGAACAGCTTATCCCGGTGATTGATGCCTTTAATGTCGATTTAAAATCGTTCGATGCCGAATTTTATCGAACAAATACGTCTTCGGTTATCAATCCGGTTCTTAAAAATCTAAACTATTTAGCCGAAAATAAAAAGCACATCGAGATTACGAATCTTGTGATTCCGGATTTGAACGATGAAGAAATGAAATTTGAAGAGATGACACGTTGGATAGCCGAAAATACCGGAAAAGAAACACCGTTTCATATCTCAAAATATTTCCCCAACTACAAACTTACAAAACCACCGACTTCCGAACTCAAATTACTTCGTTTACGGGATATTGCCAAAAAATATTTAGATTTCGTGTATTTGGGAAATTCAACATCGAACTCGGGACAAAACACATACTGCTCGGCATGCGGCAGTATATTAATTGAACGCAAGGGGTATCAAATTTGGTATCGAAATATCGATAATCAAAATTTATGTACCCATTGCGGACATCAATTAAAACTTTTTCGTTGAAGCAAATAAAAAATTGGGCTTCTGAAACTGCCAAGAATCAACAGCCGATTCGTTTTCTAATTCTTTAAAATCGGATTCTGTACAAAAACATCGGATAAATTCCGCTTTGGTAATCTGACTGCATTTTTTGAATAATGTTTGATTGTCAATTTCGGTTCCAAAATCATCCAATCTTCTTCGGTGATGGGTGATATGGCTTGATGAGCTTGTTTTACGATTTTTAATATTTCTATTTCTTTCATAACACAAAAACGAATGTTGAGTTGATGAATAATAACTTATCGAAACTTTCGTAAAGATAAAAAAAGATAGTTCTCGAACATATTATTTTCCGATAACATTGTTCGCAAATGAAGATTTATTATTGTCGAAATCATCCTTTTTCAGTAATTGGCTTTTTTTATTGATAAATATCGATTTATCATACCGAATGCCAAGAATTAATATGTCATCTGTTTGAACTTCATTTAATTGCCAGTTTGTTAAAAAATTATCGAGATACTGTTTCTGTTGCATTGAAGGTACGGTATGGATTTTATCGAAAATTGCATATAAGCCTTTTTTCATCAATCTACGGAGCGAAAACCCGCCATATTGGTCTTGAAAACCGTCGGTTGTGAGATAAAAGAAATCATTGTCGAATAAGTCGAATTCGGTGTTCGTGAAGTTCGGGATTTCATTTTCTCCGCGTCCGAGCGATTTTTTATCACCTTTCAAAATGGTTCTCAATCCGTTTCGATAAAAGACTAAATCTCGATTTGAAGCCGAAAATTGTACTTTGTTTTTATCATGAAAAAATATTAAAACGGCAATATCCATTCCGTCGTTCAGAGCTTTTTGTTTATCTTTAATCAAGTGGTTATATATCGAAACTTTCAATGCTTCAATAATTTCGGAAGCACTTTTGATATTTTCGCGAATCACGATTTCGTTCAAAAAAGCGATACCCAACATACTCATCATTGCACCCGGCACTCCGTGTCCGGTGCAATCGGCAACGGCGAGTACCGTAATATTTTTATCGCTGAAATGTTTGAACCAAAAAAAATCGCCGCTCACGATATCTTTCGGTTTGTTGAACACAAAACTTTCGGGAAAATATTTTTCAATGATTTGTATATCCGGCAAAAGAGCGTCTTGAATAAATTTTGCATACGTCATACCGCCAATGATGTCGTTGCTTTGTTTTTTTATTTTTCGGGTTCGCTCATCGACCAATATTTCAAGATTGTTGATATGCCGCGACAAATGTTGTTTCATGGTCTTAAAATCCGAAATGAGAACGGATAATTCGTTGCGGGCTTTTTTCTCAATATTTTTATTGTCGATACCGATAATTTCTTTTACAAATTCGTTGATGTTAATAGAAAGTTTGGAAATACCGCCGGTTAAATATCGAGAAACTACGAAACTCATGATGAACGAAAAAAGCAGTATTGCTGCCGAAAGGAGGATATAAATGTAAAAAAAAGTATTTAAGCGTTGTGTCGTTTTTTCGTTGATTAGAGTTTTGAATGTCAAAAAATCATTGAGTATTTTCCGTTGTTCGTTGTCGTATTGCAGCCTCAAGCCGCTGAAATTTTTTACTCCTGATTTTAAATCGAGTTCCACAATTTGGTTAAAACACGTTTTATAAACCTTTAAATCGTTTAGAAGTTGATGTTTTTGTTGGTTTGTTTTATGCTTCGATGATAATTTTTCAACGTAATCGTCAACCGTTTTGTTGAGCAACCCGGCATATTTTGAATCGAATCTGAGAAAATAGTCTTTTTCGTGCCGTCGCATTGTTAATATTGCAACAAGTTCCGCCTCCGGATTATGTTCTGCCGAATGAATGGCGTTACGCATTTCGCCTTCAATTCCGTAATCGACAAAACCTCTTTCGAGTACATTTTTTGTGATGTGGACAAACAAAATATTCAGGGAATCCATTTTTTTCGATAACAAAACGGTTTCCCTGTTGATTTCAAAATCGTTGAACTCTAAATTGTTCCTACGATTCAGTATTTTTCTAAGTTGCTTGTCGATTTTGGATTTTTTATTCAAATATTCACTTTTTTCGGTAGCGTAAAATTTCGGATTTATCAATTCTGCCGAAAAAAAACCGTTTGCTTGGCTAAATTCATCTAAAAATAAAATATGAATACTGTCCATTTGTTTTATTGTTCCAATCATTTTTCTGTTTTGCTCGTTTTGCGAAATATTCAAAAAAATTACAAGAAACGTTAAAAACGAAAAAAAAGAAAAAAACAACAATACCCTGTTTTTTATTGATTTTGGCATTTCCTTATGTTAAAAAAAATGTATTTCATATATATTAAACAGTTTGATTTTACGCAAAATTACTTCCAAATAATTACAAAACGGTAACAGAATTATAACAATTTATCCTTATCGAAAAACGGTTGCGAATTTGTATTTTTCGCTCACTTTTTAAAAAATAATCGTAAATTGTATGAACAATAATAACGAACCGGCTTCGTTTTCACATAAACCATTAATTTTTAACATTATGAAAAAAATTGCGATGATTTTTATGTTTCTTTTTGCTGCAACGAGTCTTTTTGCCCAAAAAACCAACGACCAAAAACAGACCGACAACAAAAAGACCAAAGAACATGTTTACAAACGCACACCAACGGAAGTTGCCACGGATTACACCGATAAACTGGTTCAACTGACAGGAATTTCAGATGAGCAAAAAACGAAAATTTACGATTTAAAACTCAAAGAAGTTACCGATATTCGGCAAACAGTTGCACAAAATGACATGGAACAATCGGTGAAAAAAACGAAAATCAAAGAAATTCGTCAGACATTCAGAACCGAATTGAAAACGATTTTAACTCCCGAACAACTCGAAAAATTGAAAGCTACGGCAAAAAAAGCCAAAAAGAACAAGAAAACCAATAAAGAGAAAAAGGTAGATGACCAAAGCAATGAAACCACCAATCCGATTGAAGATGTAGAATAATTCGGAACTCGATTTTACTTTTTTTATAAAAAAATACCGGCAAAACAGTTGGTTATTTTTAACTTGTAACCATCGGTTTTGCCCAATTACTCTTTTATTGCAATTATTTCAAAAATCCAAAATCACAATCGAAATTCCCGCCCCGCCCGCTTCAATTCGCTCGTCTTTTACGGATTTTACCAGGGGATGTGCGTTCAAAAATTCTCGAATCACTTGACGTAAAATACCGTTTCCGGTTCCGTGTAATATTTTTAGTTCCGAAGCATCGGCAACCACTGCATCATCAATGTAGCGACTGACAATTTGAAGAGCTTCATCGGCTCGTTTACCACGAACATCGAGCCCAAACATAAAATCGGCTTTCGTGGTATTTTCTTCGTTTCGGATAATTTTAATGCCGATATTTTTCGCCTTTTGATAGGTTTTCGCTTCATTTTCCGAGAGTTTTTCCAATTGTTCGGCTGTTGTTTCCATTTGCATATTTCCGAAAGCAGCGAGAATCTTTCTTCCTTTTATTTCGATGATTTCTCCAATGGTTTTTTGACCTTTTCCGCGAACAACATCGCCCACAGACAATGGTTTTTCTTTCTTTTCCGGTTTTGGCTTTGCAAGCGGAACTCGCTCCTTTTTGTTAAGCTCTCGAATCTTTATTTTTTCAATTTTTTCGTTGATTTTTTGTTCTTCTTCTAAGCGTTGTTTTTCGAGATTTTCTTTAAAAACTTCGAGAGTTTTGCGCAATTCTTTTGTTTTTTCTTTTTCGGCATTTGTTTTTTTGATTTCAAAAACTGTATTTTCTATGGTTTTATTTGCCGATTCGAGAATATTTTTTGCCTGCTCCTGAGTTATTTTCAGGATATTTTTCCGCTGTTGAAGTGTAAAATCGAGCTCTTTATTATAATTTTCGATTGTTTCCTCTAATTTTTTTTGCAGATTTTCGAGTTCTCGGTTATTTTTTTCGATTTTTCGTTTTTCGGATTGAGTTTCACCGATTAATTTCTCCAAATCAAGATGTTCTTTATTTATTTTGTCGGCTGCACGTTGTAATATTTTTTTTGAAAGCCCTGTTTTTTCGGCTATTTCAAAAGCAAACGAACTTCCCGGATTTCCGATTTCGAGTCTGTATAAAGGCATCATATTTTCGGTATCGTAGAGCATTGCGGCATTTACCATGCCTTCGCTTGCCGCTGCCAAATGTTTTAAATTTGCGTAGTGTGTTGTAATTACAGCTTTCACTCTCAACACATTCAATTCTTCCAAAACAGCTTCGGCAATTGCACCGCCCAAAATCGGCTCGGTTCCGGTTCCGAACTCGTCTATTAATATCAAAGAATTTTCGCCGGCATTTTCTACAAAATATTTCATGTTCACCAAATGCGAGCTGTACGTACTTAAATCATTTTCAATAGATTGCTCATCGCCGATGTCGATAAAAATATCCTCAAAAATTCCGACCTGCGATGTTCGGTTTGCCGAAATCAACATGCCGCATTGTGCCATGTATTGCAGCATTCCTACAGTTTTCAAACTTACGGATTTTCCACCTGCATTTGGTCCTGAAATTAATATAATTCGTTGATTTTCATTCAATTCAATATCCGAAGGAATTACTTTTTTTTGGGTATTTTTTGATGTCAGCAAAAGTAAAGGATGTTTGGCAATGCGAAAATCAACAATCGGTTCAGTCGATAAAATCGGTTTTTCGGCAGAAATTTCCAAGGAAAAAAGAGCTTTTGAGCGAGTAAAATCAATATCTGCCAAAAAATCATACGCCGGAAGAAGTCGGTCGAAATAAGGTAAAATATCTTGGGTTAACTGAACCAAAATTTTCAAAATCTCTCGTCTTTCGGCAAATTCCAATTCCCGAATTTCGTTGTTAATTTCCACAACTTCAATTGGTTCAATAAACGAAGTTTTTCCCGTATCGGATTCATCGTGAACAAAACCGGCAATTTTACGTTTGTACGAAGAGGCAACGGGAATCAGAATTTTTCCGTCGCGAACCGTTAATACGGCATCGGTATCAACCCAACCTTCACTTTTCGAGCGTGCGAGAAGTTTGCTCATAGTTTTGGAAATGCCGGAAATCTTTTCGTGCAATTTTTGTCTGATATTTTTCAAATCCGGCGAAGCATTATCGCGAATCGCTCCCTGTTTATCTAAAACAAGCGAAATTCTATCGATAACATAAGGAAAATAGGGTATTTCGGCTGATGATTTTTGCCATTCCGGAAATTTTTGGTCTTTATCGTTTCTGAAAAAATTTTGTACCGAACGAATGGTTTCCAGCGAGCGTTTCAATTCAAAAAGTTCTTCGGCAACCATAAATGCACCAACAACTTGGCATTTTTCGAGCGATTCTCTGATATCAAAATAAAAATTTGTCGGAAAATCGTTTCCAAAAACCACGATATTTTTCATTTCATCGGTTTTGTTCAATTCGGATTGAATGGAATCAAAATCGGTTTTAAAACACATTTCATCGACTTTCGAGCGACCTAAATCACTCAAACATTTATTCTTTAACTGATTTCTTATTTTCAGAAAGCCTGTTTTTTCTTCAAAATTTTCGGGATATATCATGGAAACGGAACGCAGATTATTAGGATTTTTTATGAATTAAATTAGTGTAAAAAATCGACTCAACTTTGCTTATATATTTGAATTTCAACATATTGAAAAGTATTTTCAAGAGAAGAAAAATTAGTTTTGTCGTTAAAAATTTAGACTAATCAGCGACTTTACCGATTTTTAATCAACTTTCTTATTTCAATTTCAAAAACCAAGGTCGAATAAGGCGGTATCAACCCTGCACTGTGTTTACCATACGCCAAGTCGGAAGGTATAATCAACACAATTTTTCGATTAGCAGACATCATGCCCACGCCACGTTCCCAGCCTTCTATAACCGATTCATTTTTATAAATATACGTATCCGGATTCAGTGTATCGACCGTAATAAATTGTTGAAGCGAATTGCCTGCATTGAGGATATAACCGGTATAGGCAAGTATCACAGAATCTCCGGTTTGCGGTTTTACAGGTTCGAAAATATGCGGAAGTGTGTCGATAAAATAAATTCCGTCCGACTTAACAAAAGAGGTATCGACTAAACCGTTATAATATTCGATATATTTTGTTAATATTTCCATTTCTGTTTCTTTTCGTGAATTTTTGCACGAAAGGAAAATAAGAATTGAAAACGAGAGGTAAAGAATTTTTTTCATAATTGGGTAAATAATCTCTTTTATGATTTGCGAATATTTTTTGTCAAAAGAAAAAGAACTTTTCATTTTGATATGAAAAGTTCGTAATTTATTATGGGTTTATCACAACACGAAAACCGTAATTGTAGTTAGAATAATATGGATACGGTCCATCGCGGGAAGTAACCCGACACATATCTTCAACATAGTACCAAGATCCCCCGCGAGTCACACGATAGCTTCCTTTTTCGGGACCCTGTGGGTCTTTCATCATAGTAGTTTTATACTTAGAATAACGGTCTTTGCACCATTCCCAAGCACCTCCACTCATATCGTAAATTCCCAATTCATTGGGTTTAAGTTTTCCGACAGCCATTGGTCCGCGTTCGTAGGTGGTTTCATCGTACCAAGCAACTTCGTTGATATTATCACTGCCGCTGTACTTGAAATTTTTCGATAATTTGCCCCCTCTTGCAGCAAATTCCCATTGAGCTTCGGTTGGTAAATCATAATTTTTACCTGTTTCTTTTTTGAGCCATTCGCAGAAATCACGCGCATCGTTCCAAGTAACATTTGTTATTGGATTGGCATCTTTCCATGTCCATTTTTTGGCTTGGTCATACTCCTCATACCACTCCGAACCTGGGTCGGCAGGCATTTTATGCCCGCTTGCTTCACAAAATTTTCGATATTGTTTAACTGTAATTTCGTATTTTCCGATATAAAAATTACTGACAATTACTGTATGAACAGGTTTTTCATCGGCATCGCCGTTTTCAGCCCCCATTCTATACGAACCGCCTTTAACAAAAACCATATCGGGCTCTGTTTGAGCATTCAAAATCGGCAATTGGAATATGAATGCAAGGATTATTGGGATATATATTAATACGCTCTTCATCAAAGGTAATTGATAAAATTCTTATTTTTTTGTCTGAACTATTCTAAAGCCGTAGTTATAGTTTGTATAAAAAGGTTCAGGACCATCGCGACTTGTAACTGTTGCAAACGAGCCTTGATAATGCCAACCTCCGCCTCTTAAAACACGGTACGGTTGAGATGTTGTATTTATTGGGTTAGTGTTTTGACTATTTTTGTAAAATGCCTTTGAATAATAATCGCTGCACCATTCCCAAACATTTCCACTCATGTCATATATTCCTAACTCATTGGGCTTCTTGGTTTTAATTGCTTGCGGTCCGGCGAGTGCTGTGGTTTCATCGTACCAAGCAACTTCTGCGATGTTAGCACTTCCGCTGTAACGAGTACCTTTGCTTTTGGTTCCGCCTCGTGCGGCAAATTCCCACTCAGCCTCGGTGGGCAATCGATAGCCATTTTTTGATAAATCGGTATCCCAACCCCCATCAGCATTTTTGGTATAACACGACTGAAGTCCTAATTTTTCACTCAGCCAATTACAGTATTTTACGGCATCAAGCCATGTTACATTGTGCATCGGGAAATCATCTTTCCAGCCCCACCATGTTTTTGCCGGTGATGGATAGAATTTTTTGGTGTCTTTATGGGTTTCAAACCACTCTTCATCGGGCGGATTGGGCATTTTACCACCTGTGGAGTTGATAAATGATTGATATTCACTGACTGTTACTTCATGAATTCCAATATAATAAGAACTTAGAGTAACTTTATGAATCGGAAATTCGTCGGGGTCTCCCTTGTCGCTTCCCATCACAAATGAGCCTCCGTCAACGAGTATCATGTCGGGTTTTGTTTGTGATTTTATAAAGGAAGTCGCAAAAAACAGCGGTAGTATAAGCAGTCCAAATCTTAAATTGACATTTTTCATCGTGTTACTTTTTGATATTTTGAACGTGTGAAAATACAAATTTTTAATCGAAATAAAAGATTTATTTGAAACTTTTAATAAATCTTTTATTTTTTTAACGTGCAATTATGCTTAAAACGTATTTGTATTATATCTTTAATCAAATTTAATGCCCGAATTAGTTTTCATTCTGTTTTATTTTTTTTGTTTTATCGATGTTCATTTCATCATAAATCATTCGATGATTGTATGTTTGAATAAAGGCTTTTATGTGTTTTTCGGAATTATTTTTTTGCAGACTTTCAACATCTTTCAGATTATTTTTTAACAGACTGTCAGATTTTATATTAAAATAGCCAACTGTTTGGTTGCCGTCAAAAAACAGAATGTGATTATTTTCGATAATTTGATACATTCCCGAGAGATTATTGATTGCAAAATTAACTTTTTGGGTTTGAAAAACACTTTTTCCAAAGGTAAATATTTCTTTGGGATATTGAAGATAATCTAAAATTGAAGGGAAAATATCAATTTGTGATGTTGTAAGAGAATCGATACTGCCTTTTAGTAAGGTATCTGAGGGCGAAAAAAAGATAATCGGAATTTTAAATCGCCCTATCGGATTTTTGTAATATTCGCCGTTTGCAGGTCCTGTATGGTCGGCAGTGAGAACAAATAATGTATTTTGATACCATGGCATTTTCGATGCTGTCTCAAAAAATCGACGGAGCGAAAAATCGGCATAAAGCACAGATTTTTCTATCGGCAATTCGCCTTGAACAAAGCGATTTTTGTATTTTTCCGGAACAGTGTATGGGTGATGTGAAGAAAGTGTGAAAATATAACTGAAAAATGGTTGCGAAAATGTGTTAAATTTCTGTGCTGCGAATTGCAAAAATTCTTCATCGTAAATGCCCCAACGTCCATCGTAATCATTATCGTTTCCGTATTCGGGGCGTTCGTAGATGCTGTGGGTTCGGGTGGATAGTGCGTAGGTATCAAACCCCATCGTTCCGCGATTGCCGCCGTGAAAAAATGATGTAAACCAACCTTCGTTTTGCAGTAATTCGGTCAAACTTTGGTAGTGATTGGTGCTGTACGGTGATGTGATAAACGGTGTTTCCGAAAGAGAGGGAATCGAAGCTATGATTGAGGGAACGGCTTCTATGGATTGGGTTCCGGAAGCATACGCATTGCTGAAAATCAAACTTTGGGTTATTAATGAATCTAAAAAAGGTGTGTAGGTTTTAGTATGATTTAATGTGCCGATATATTCGGCGGAAAAACTTTCGAGTATAAGAATCACTACGTTCATTTTCCGAAATTCTTTGTCCGATTTATATGTGTGCAGTGGCGAATAAATTTGACTTAATTCCTTGTCGGAAAAATATTTTTTTTCTTCAAAACGTGTTTTTCCCAAAGATTTGATAATTGTAAAAGGTGTGTTGAGTACCAGCACAGAATTTTCGGGTCCGGCATATTCAGAGGCTTTGAGAACTGAAATTGGTTTCAGTTGAATGCCGCCGCGGGCTGCCAAAACGGTAAAGGCTGCAATAAATAAGAATATTGCTGTTTCAATAAAAAACAATTTGACATTATAATTTAGAATTTTGCTTATTTTTTTGCGTTGCCGTATGGTAAAAAACAATATAATTGAAAATATCAACCAAATTAATGTAATGTACCAAAATTCGGCAGCAAATTGCAGTATTTGGTCACTTGCATCGGCTTTTGTAGAACCAAAACCTAATAAATCGAAAATAAAGATGCTCGCTCTTTTTTTGGTAAACTTGAAATATTCCGAATCTGCCAAATTTGCCAATATCAAAATTGAATTAACAAATAAAAATAAAAATCCGATTGTAATGCGAAATATTTTTGAAAATTTGAAATTTCCTGGAAGAAAAAACAAAAGTATTAAAAGACCGTCGATGTAACCGATTACCGATAAATCAAAACGTAAACCTGCAAGAAAAATGGTGGATATCTGCGTAAAATTTAACGCCTCAAATTGGGTAAAATTATTGAGCAGAAAAAAAAGACGCGTTACTTCAAAAAGTGCTAACAAAACAACTATTTGAATCGCAAAAAATTTTAGATTTTTTATAACAGAATCCACTAACTTTTTATTTTACAGTATTTATTTTTATACGGAGGTAGAAAAAAAATTGATTTTTGTTGGTTTTGCAAAGTTAAAAAGTTATCTGCAAAACCGGTAAATATTTTTCAACATATCATTAAACTCGTTCAATTTTTCAATTTATTTCAAAAACTGCCAAAATGACACAATTTGTAATTTGGTATAATTTTTAGTAGTTTTGCTCAATATATGCAAACAATTTAAAAATTAAAAATATGAAATTCACAAAATCATCGAATCCCGTTTTTTCGCAAAATCGTTTCGACCAAATGGCTCAAACCACTACTTCCGAAGGAGTTATGACAGTCAACGGAACAGTAAACAAAACGCTGTTGCTGTTCGGAATTTTATTAATTTCGGCAGCAGTTTCGTGGAGCTCCGTAGCCAAAGGCGGTTCGGGCATGGGATTTATAGCAGCCGGCGGAATATTCGGGTTGATTATTGCAATTGCAACTATTTTTAAACCACAATGGTCGCCCTACACAGCACCGGCTTATGCGTTTTTTGAAGGTTTATTTGTGGGAGGCATTTCGGCACTATATGCAGCTGCGTACTCGGGTATCGTATTTCAAGCCGTAGGACTGACATTTTCGATACTCTTTGTACTTTTACTGGCATACAGAAGCGGCTTAATCAAAGCAACGCCAAAATTCAAACGCGGAATTATCATTGCCACAGGCGGCGTGTTTTTCTTCTATATTTTAAATTTTGTTTTCAGTCTCTTCGGAGGCGGAGTATCATTGGCTAATTTTGGCTTACTTGGCATTGGTATTCAACTTGTTATTGTGGGAGTTGCTTCATTGAATTTGATTTTAGATTTCGATTTTATCGAAAACGGAGCAAAAAACGGAATGCCCAAATACACCGAATGGTTTGCAGGTTTTGGATTGATGGTAACATTGGTTTGGCTTTATTTGGAAATACTCAGACTCTTATCATTGCTGAGTAACAGATAATTTTACTGTCTCGAAATTGGTTTGAAAAAATCGAACCGAAAAAAAAATATTTCTCAAATAATTTTATAAAACGCAGTCAAGTTACTGCGTTTTTTTTTACTTGTTAAATGATTTGAAAATCTGAATAAAAACAAGTAATTTTCGGATTCAAAATATTACGATGAATTTCAACCCGAATTTAGTCAAAGAAAATCTTCGAATTGCCTTAAACTCTATTCGTTCCAACTTGCTGCGAACAATATTGACCGTAATGATAATTGCCGTAGGCATCATGGCTCTGATAGGTATTTTAACCTCGGTCGATGCCATAAAAAACACTATCAACAGCGAATTTACCCGAATGGGGGCAAATTCCTTTACCATTCGCAACCAAGAAATGAAAGTACATATCGGAAAGCGACGCGAGCGACGAAAAAATTATACTGCAATTACGTATCGCCAAGCCAAAGAATTTCAGGACAAATATCAATTTCCGTCACTTGTTTCGATATCCATACGAGCAAGCGGCAATGCAACGGTTAAATATCAGAAAGTAAAAACCAATCCTAACATTCCGGTTGTGGGCGGCGATGAAAATTATCTGAACACTTCGGGTTATGATGTTGAATTGGGGCGAAATTTTTCGGAGCAGGAGGTTCAGACCGGTAAAAATGTAACGATAATAGGAAGCGAATTAGCCGAAACTTTGTTTAAAAAACAGAAAGCCGAAGGGAAAATTTTCTCAGTAGGAGCATCTCATTATAAGATTATCGGTGTTTTGAAGAGTAAGGGGTCGAGCATGGGCTTTTCGGACGACAAAGTCGTAATAATCCCATTAACAAACGCCCGGCAAAACTACACGGGCAACGATGCTTCATACACTATCAGTGTGATGCCCTCGCCGGGAAGTTCAACGGATTTTGCAGTGGGCGAAGCCGAAAACACGTTCAGAATCGTTCGCAAACTGGGATATGCCGATGAGTCGGATTTTGATATCAGTAAAAGTGACAATCTGGCAAATATGCTCATCGAAAATATTCAATATGTAACCCTTGCCGCAACAATTATAGGAATTATCACATTATTCGGAGCCGCCGTGGGTTTAATGAATATTATGTTGGTATCTGTTTCGGAGCGTATTCGCGAAATCGGCACACGAAAGGCAATTGGAGCAACTTCAAAAATTATACGACAGCAGTTTCTGTTTGAGTCCGTTCTGATTGGTCAATTGGGAGGAATCCTTGGCATTATTTTGGGCATTTTGGTTGGGAATATGGTTTCGGCTGCGGTTGGAAATCATTTTTTCATTCCTTGGTTATGGATTTTGTTCGGTGTTTTAATTTGTTTTATCGTTGGAATATTATCAGGCTTACTGCCTGCGATAAAAGCCTCAAAATCGGACCCGATTGAAGCCTTACGATTCGAGTAAAATCTTGAATATTAGCTATTTAATCATAAATTTAAACCCTATTTTATGACACGATTTCATAAATTCATTTTGAGTTTTTTGCTTTTATATATTTTTCAACCGTGCTTTTCACAAGAACAAAATACGGGTGTTGATAGTTTGAAAATAAAGGCTGACAGTGTAAAAATTGCTTCGAAAATCAAACTCGAAAACAGCGATTCTATATCATTTTATGCACAAGTTTTTTTGGGCACACCATATAAATATGCCGGCAATTCGCCCAAGACAGGTTTCGACTGTTCGGGATTTGTGAATTTTGTTTTTCGGAAATATAATATCAGCTTGCCGCGTTCATCGAAAGATTTTGATAAAATCGGTATTGAAATTTCTGCAGACAGCTGTTTGCCCGGAGATATTGTATTATTCAGCCGCACACTGAGTAATAAAACATTGACAGGTCATGTTGGAATTGTGATTGGGAAAGATGAAAATTCGTTTCAATTTATACACGCCACAACTCGGAAAGGCATTATTATTGATGATTACAAAAAATCGAAATATTTTTTTGAACGTTTTCGCGGTATTCGACGCGTTTTAAAAACCGAAAAATCGGGCTAAGGAAAAAAATAATAAGATTCGTAAAAAAAAAATACTTTATTGCTTATCAATAGATTAACTTTTACAACTTACAATTTTTTCACTTATAACAGAAAATCATCGTTTCATCAAAATACCATTTATATTCAAAAAAATAAATGTAATTTTCGATTCATCATTATTTTTATTATTGCACCAAAATATAATTTCAATGTTGATATTAACACAAAATAGAAATCATCCGATACTGAAAATTTTCGAAAAATCGGGACACAAAATATCTGCGGTTTCAGACATTTTACATCTTGAAAAACATTGCAATTCGAAAAGGGCACTATTTGTAGATTTAACCGAAAATTTACATCTGACATTCAATCCGAATTGCATCGCAAAAAAAATCGGTATCATCGATTCTTCAACCGATTCTCAGACAAAAAAAACTGCAATTGCACAGGGTTTTACACTTTTTGTTCGCAGCGATGCCGATGAACACGAATTAATCTTGTTTTTAAAAGGATTTGGCATTTTCAAGTCATTTGAAGAGCAAATTGTTTACGAAACCTCTACCGAAAACGGTTTACTTAATCAGGTTTCGGTTCCGATATTTATCAAAGATAAAAACAGTGTTTTTAAAGCATGTAACGATGCCTTTTGCAAATATTTAGGATTTTCGCGCGATGAAATTTTCGGTAAAACTTCGGAACATTTCTCGCCCAAAAGAAAAGCACAAATCTACGAAGAAGTGGACCGTTTGGTAACCGAATCGGGCAAAAAACGCAGCTACGAAGGCATGGTGAGCTATGCCGGGGATTCGGTTTCGAGTATCATGATACAAAAATCACCTTTACACGACTACAACAATGAAATTTACGGAGTATTAGGTGTAATAACAGATATCAGCGAACGGAAACAACGAGAAAAGAAGTTGAAATCGGCAATGAAAAAAGTTGAAGAATCCGATAAATTGAAAACATCGTTTCTCTCGAACATGTCGCACGAAATTCGCACTCCGATGAACGCCATTGTTGGTTTTTCCCAACTTTTAGCATCTCCCGGTTTGAACGATGAAAAGAAACAAATTTATATTGAACAGGTAAATTTGAATGCTGAAATTCTACTCAAACTCATAGAAGACATTATTGAAGTGGCAAAACTTGAAGCCGGAAGAGTACAGATTAGAAATTCAACATGTTTTATCAATCAAATACTCGATGAACTGCAAATTTCTTTTGAAACACACAAAGCACGACAGGGAAAAACACATATCGAATTAATATTGAAAAAAGCCAATCCCGACCCAATGTTTAATATCATGACCGATGGCAATCGCTTAAATCAAATATTAACAAATTTGCTGGGAAATGCCGTGAAATTTACCGAAGAAGGTTCGGTGGAATTTGGTTATAATTTTATAGAAGAAAATACCCAAAAATATCTTAAATTTTATGTTAAAGATACAGGTTTGGGAATCAATAAAGCAAAAATGGAATACGTTTTCGACCGATTCTCGAAAATTCCGGCAAGCAAAACT
Source organism: Draconibacterium orientale (assembly GCA_020721645.1). Taxonomy (GTDB): domain Bacteria; phylum Bacteroidota; class Bacteroidia; order Bacteroidales; family JAADGE01; genus DYMH01. The sequence continues at coordinate 11,745 of DYMH01000018.1, read as the reverse complement.
AAACTCTATGGCGGAACAGGTCTCGGTTTGTCAATCTCAAAAAGTTTAACTGAAATGCTCGGAGGAACAATTTCTCTACACTCCCAAGAAAATATTGGTTCCGTATTTTATTTTACAATTCCTTACATCACCGAAAACAAAGAAATATCGCAATTGCAAAACAATCAAAATAAAAGCAAAGTAATACAAAAAATGTATTTTTGGGCTGATAAAACAATACTTATCGCAGAAGATGAAGAAATGAATTATCTCTATCTTCAAGAAGTATTACGCGAAACAAAAACCAAAATTATTTGGAAACCAAACGGGAAAGAGGCACTCAGCGAAACACAAACCAATCCAAAAATTGATTTAATATTAATGGACATTAAAATGCCTCAAATGGATGGTTACGAAGCGACCGAAAAAATCAGAGCATTCAACAATGAAGTTCCGATTATTATTCAAACAGCTTACGCCATGCCTTCCGAAAAGAAAAAAGGATTTGAATGCGGCTGCAATGAATATCTCGAAAAGCCTATAAAACAAAGACATTTGCTCGATATTATCGCCAAATATTTTGAGCAAAATTAAAACACTCAAAAATAGAAAAACATTTCCCGATTACTAAACATATCGCAATCTATGAAATTTATTATACAACTGATATGTACAACAACAATTATCTTTGGTTTACTGACAGAGTCATGCACGGCAAGCCTTCAGGAAAAACAATTTCCTGTTGATACATTAGCAAATGAAACGGCAAAATTTTTATTAGGCTCGGAAACAAGATTATTTGCCGAACGACAGAAATTACCGAAATACCTTGAACACAAAAAAATAATGAAAGCCGGCTTGAATATTGCCAAACCCGGCTTGAAAAAAATTAAAACATGGCTTTCCGATAAAAATGATTTGAAAGACAGTGAGTTGCATTGCTTGTTTTATCCGTTTTCGGGTCCGGATTTTTTGTACGCCGATGTTTTTTTTCCCGATAAAGAAAAATACATTTTGTTCGGACTCGAAAAAATAGGTAAATTACCTGATTTTAAAAATTTTTCGGATACATTGTTATTCGGATATTTGGAAAACCTAAGAAATTCTCTGCAATACGCAAATAACAACGGATATTTTGTTACACGACAAATGAATGAATTTTTCACAAACGAAAATCTCGACGGAACAATTCATCTGCTTTACAGCTATTTAGCACAAACTTCACACACAATAAGCAGTTCGCGATTCGTTGTCGTTGATTTCAACGGAAATATTTCGACCGATTACGGATTTTCCGACCAATCAAAACAAACGAAAGGTGTTGAAATTCAATTTTTTAAACCCGGCGACAAGCAATTAAAAACTTTATATTATTTTAAAGTCGATGTGTCGGACTTTCAATTAAATCTTCACCCTGAATTTATATCATTTTTAAATCAACAAAATAATATTTCAACATATTTAAAATCTGCATCTTATCTTTTGCAATATCCTGAATTTTCAATTTTGAAAAATTATATTTTAAAACATTCGGAAGTGATTTTACAAGATGATTCGGGTGTAAAATATTCCGAACTAAAAACCAATTTTGACGTAAAATTGTACGGAAAATACAGCCGCACAATCAAGCAATTTTCGGAACGATTTCAGCCCGATTTAAAAAAAGATTGCGATTCGTTGGGGCAAAATCTTCCTTTTTTACTCGGTTACAACAAATGGCACAACGAAAGCATTTTGATGTCGGCAACAGTAAAAAAAGAAACGGATTCTGAGAAAAACAAAGTTGTTTCTAATAAAACAAAAACTATTAACACAAAACATGCAAACTCTGTTCGGTTCAAAGTTCAAATCGGAACAATAGAAAATCGCCGAAATAAAGAAAAATATTTAAAAGTTTTCCCGGATGCAGAAATCTATACCGATAATGGAATGTTAAAACTAACCGTTGGTAACGAAATTCAATACGAAAACTGTTTGCAAATAAAACAAGAAGCCCGCAAAAAGGGTTTTACCGATGCTTTTATCGTTGCCTTTGAAAACGGAAAACGGATTCCGGTTGAAACGGCTTTGGAACGTTCAAAAAATCAAAATTAAGTCTATTTCTACAGATTTTTCTTTTTAAATCCGGAATTTTTTCGTTCTTTCGTTTATCTTTGTAAAAAAATAAAGATAAGCATGTTCGATAATCTCCTCACCCAAATGCAAGAGCGTACCGAACTTGGGAAATCTGTTTAAAAAATAATAAACAGATTATTAAAATAATACTGTAAAATTCAATTATTTCTAATTTTTCACTTTGATATCAAATTATATGAAAAAAAATTCTGTTCTGATTTTGTTATTCACAATCCTTGCAATTTTTACGCAAAATACATTTGCACAAAAAAGCAACGACAACAAAAAGTCTTCTGCATATCAATTTACCGATAAAGTAAGACTGGCGGCTACGTCCGTAAAAGATCAATATCGTTCGGGAACGTGTTGGAGTTTTTCGGCAGCATCGTTTCTGGAATCCGAAATGCTGCGAATTGGCAAAGAAACTGTCGATTTATCGGAAATGTATGCGGTTAATTTATGTTATAAAGACAAAGCCGAAAAATACGTTCGTTTGCACGGATCTTTGAATTTCAGCGGCGGCGGCGCATTTCACGACTTAACGTATGTGATGATGAATTATGGATTGGTTCCCGAAGAAACTTATACAGGACTAAATTATGGAACCGACAAGCACGTTCACGGCGAATTTGATGATGTATTGAAATCTTATGTAAAATCAATCATTCGCGACGACAATAAAGAAATTTCGACTGCATGGAAACGCGGATTCGATGCCGTTGTTGATTCGTATTTAGGCAAAACTCTCGAAAAATTCACATACAAAGGCAAAGAATATACTCCGAAAAGTTTTGCAAAAGACTATACAGGCTTAAATGCCGAAGATTATATCGAAATCAGCTCATTTACGCACCACCCGTTTTATTCGAAATTTATCATCGAAATTCCCGATAATTGGCTGTGGGACATCGTTTACAATGTACCGATTAACGAAATGGAAGAAATTATCGACAACGCTCTCGACAACGGATACACCGTTGCTTGGGGTGCCGATGTGAGCGATCCCGGGTTTTCTTACGACAGAGGCGTGGCTGTGATTCCCGAAATTTCTATCGAAAATACTGCCGGTTTGGAACAAGCAAAATGGGACAAAATGTCGCAACGCGAACGCATAAAACAAATCGGCGAATCGGATAAACCGATGAAAGAAAAAGAGATAACACAAGAATTGCGACAAAAGAATTTCGATAATTTCACAACCACCGACGACCACGGAATGCACATTATCGGCAAAGCCGTGGACCAAACCGGTGCAAAGTTTTATATCGTAAAAAATTCGTGG
>DYMH01000018.1:0-8269 GCA_020721645.1 Draconibacterium orientale | reverse complement strand
AAAACAATGAAAATACGAACCGGATTCGGCTACGATGTACATCGTTTGGCAGAAGGCGAAGAGTTGATTTTGGGCGGAATCAAAATTGAATGGCACAAAGGGACAGTTGCACATTCCGACGGCGATGTGTTGATTCACGCCATTTGTGACGCATTGCTCGGCGCAGCGAATTTGCGCGACATCGGATTTCATTTTCCCGACAATTCAGCCGATTTTAAAGGCATCGACAGCAAAATTCTCTTGAAACGAACCGTCGAACTGTTGCAAAATAAAAATTACGAAATAGGAAATATCGACAGCACAATTGCTTTGCAAGAACCGAAAATTAAAGAATTTATTCCGTTGATGATCAAAACACTGGCAGAAGTAATGAACATTTCGGAAGATGATGTTTCGATAAAAGCCACAACAACCGAAAAACTTGGTTTCGTGGGTTCAGGAGATGGAATTTCGGCATACTCCGTTGTATTAATAACTAAAAGTCTTTAAAATGAAAACACTTGTTATCGGAGCCACGCCAAACCCGAATCGTTATGCTTTCCGTGCCGTCAGATTACTCAGTAATTACGGACACGAAGTTATTCCGGTGGGTATCCGAAAAGGAATTATCGAAAATCACGAAATTGTTCTCGGAAAACCCGAATTGACTGATATTCACACCGTAACTTTATATGTGGGAGCCGAAAGGCAAACCGAATATTACGACTACATTTTAGGCTTAAAACCGAAGCGAATTATTTTTAATCCGGGAACCGAAAACGAAGAATTTATCAACTTGGCACACCAAAATAACATAGAAACCATTGAAGATTGCACTTTGGTAATGTTGAATTCGGGGATTTATTAATCTGTTATTCCTTAAAAAGATAAAATATGATTAAAATAAATTTTGAGCATAAAATTTTAAAGATTATTGAAGTCATTTTGATTAATATTGCTTTAATACTTACAACGATTTATGTGATGACATTCAGATGCAATCCTATTAGCTTTGACAGCACGGAAGGTAATAAAATTTACATGTATAATGAACTAACAAAATACTTAATTTATGTACCGACCGGAATAATAACTTGTTTATTGTTTATTTGGAGATTAAGAAGTGAAAACAAAACATTACGAATAATAAGTTTTATCTTTGTAATTGGAATATTTATCTTGGTATTTACAAGTAGATATTTTAAACATTTATTTGAATAAAAAATGGAAACAACAATGGAATTTAAGATACAAGTTGGTTTAGAACTTGTACAGCAATACGGTAAAGACAAAATTGAAAAAATTATACAAGATTATCTAAATCTTGCTATACTGAAACTTGCTAAACAGGAATTACTTGACGATTTGAAAACTATTGATATAAAAGATAATCAATGGATAGCAGCCAGAGAAAAAGCGTGGACAGAATATGGCAGTAAATATTTATTTAAAGTAACTGCATGAATTTAAGATATATACTTGATGCAAATATTTTAATGAGTATTTTGATAAGTGGTAAATCACAATATATCAATATGCTGTCATTATTCGATTTTATATTGCCTGAATTTGCGTTTGTTGAATTGAATTTATACAAAGATGTTGTAATTCAAAAGACTAAACTTGATAAAATTCAATTTAGACAATATGCTTATACAATTTTTTCGCTGATAAAATTTTCACCGACTTTCATACAACAAGAAAAATCAATAATACAAGCAACTAAATATTGTGAAAAAATTGATATAAAAGATGTTAGCTACATTTCACTTGCAATTGATACTGAATTATTTCTACTGACAAGAGATGAAAAACTTTACAAAGGCTTGCGCAAACAAGGATTTAAGCAAATTGAATTGTTTGAAAATTTCTTGAATAATGTTTAATGATTCAATAAAACTATTGAAAATAAACATGCTAAAAAATACAACGTATGACAGTCGGCAATATCCGAATTGTTACTTTTGTACTTTAACGGAACAAACTGCAAAAACCGTTGATTTTCAAGTATTTCACGATTCCGTTGTTCGATTTCTGATAAACCCCACAATTTCAAACAAAACATCAATATCTTCGATTTCGAAATCGGTGTCGTCTTCGCGGCTCACTGCAATTCCCTCGTTTTTATCGCACGAAGCGGTGAAGAATTTTCCGTTTATAAATCCTGCAATTTCTGTTGAACTCAGAAGAATATCCGGTATCGGAACACAAAAAAGAATATCGCCGTAAGAAAATATTTTTTCGGTTTCGGAGCGATAAGGATATTCAAAAATGAAAGTATCATTGTGCAAATAATCCGAGAAATTGAAATTTCCTGTTTTGTTTTCTAAATCGGTAAACGAGAAAACTTTGTTTTCGGAGAGAAAATCTTTATTCAAAATTGGAATATCTTCTGTTTTAGGCGGAAAAAGCAAATCGGTTCTAAAATGAAATATTTCATTGACAGTCAATTCCTTTCTGAGCAAAGAATCTAAATTCAAACGAAAATATTCGGCAATTTTAATCAGTACATCAATTTTCGGCTCGGCTCGCCCCTCTTCATAAGCACCGAGAGTAGTTCGTTTTAAGCCGAAAAGTTTAGCAAATGCAGTCTGCGTCAGCTTTTTAGCTATTCTGATTTTTTTTATATTATTTGAAAATAAAGACATTTTTTTAACTTAAATTATTTTCACATTCCTAATTATCTCTTTTATACGGTATTGTAAAACGAAATGTCGAGCCTGTTTTTCCATCGGATTCAACCCAAATTTTTCCTCCGAAAAGTTCGATAATTCCTTTGCAAATTGACAAACCGAGTCCCGTGCCGCCGAAATCGCGGGTTGTGGTTTCGTTGGATTGGCGAAAACGGTCGAATATGAGTTCTTGTTTTTCTTTCGGAACACCAATTCCTGTGTCTTCAACGAAAAATTCAAGAAATTCCTCTTTCTTTCGATAGCCGTATTTGATATATCCTTTGCTTGTGAATTTCAGTGCGTTGTTGATTAAATTGATAAAAATCTGTTTCAGTCGTATTTCATCGGTGTAAATAAGCGATTCGGTATCGGACAAGCCTTTTTCGAAAGAAATTTCTTTGTTTTCGCTCCGTGCCTTATCTTCAAAAAGGAGCAAAATATCGTCAATTACGGCATTTACCGAATATTTTTCTACGACAATTGAAAATTGTCCAACTTCAATTTTCGATACATCTAAAATGTCGTTAATAATTGTCAATAATTGTTCTCCGCTTTTATTTATAATTTCAATATATCGACTTTTTCGCTCGTCTTCAATGTCGTTATCGTTCAAAAGCTGCGAAAACCCTAAAATTCCGTTGAGCGGTGTGCGAATTTCGTGCGACATGTTGGCTAAAAATGCTGATTTTAAACGGTCGGCTTCTTCGGCTTTTTCTTTGGCGGCAATAAGTTGCCTGACAATTTCTTTGGTTTTGGTAATATCAATAACATTGCCGATTGCAGCGGGTTGTCCTCTATAATTAACTCGCGACCCATTAAAATCAATCCAACGTTCTTCCCCATTTTTGGTGAGTAATTTCATTTCGTAACGTGTCGGAACATCTTCGCCGTGTTGTCTTTGATAGCCCATATTTTTAACCATTTCTCGCATATCCGGATGCACTACATCCCAGAAATTCATTCCCATAAGCTCTTCTTTTGTGTAACCGGTCATATTAACAGTACTCTGATTTACATGAACAAATTTATTTTCCTGGTAAATAAAAATTGCGGTTGGGCTTGTTTCAGTGAGTTCTCGAAATTTTTCTTCGCTTTCGGCTAAAGCTTTTTGCGATTCGATATTTTTATCCACATCTCGAACAACGGATATAATTCGACTTTCATCAGAAATTTCAGCGTATTTCAACGTAATATCTGTCCAAAATATCGTTCCGTCTTTCTTTTTCGACCTCCAAATGAAATGTTGAACACCTTCGTTTTTCGCTTTTTTTATATATTCGGAAGCTTCAACATCTGAATACGGCGATTTGCCAACGCATATTATATTGGGAGCGATATTGATTAGTTCGTTGTATGTAAATCCGAACATTTCGCTCGCAGCACTATTTGCATCTACAACACTGCCGGTTTTCGAATTGTGTATAAAAATTGCATCAGAGGTTGAATTATATATATTTCGATACCTTTCTTCCGATTTCGTTAATTTTTGGTTCAATTCTAATAATTTATCACGACTTTCGATAATGGTTTGTTCTTGAATTTTTTTTAAATTTTCATTTTCTTTTCTTTTTGTATTATCGAGCGAAATCATAAGCCCAAAATTTGAAAATATACTCAGAGAAATCTCCCAAAAATGAATTTTATTTTGAGAATCAAGAACATTAATTTTCAATTTTTCGCTTTTAATGCCTTGCTCATCAATTGAGTCTTTATTTAATAATTTACCATGTTCAATAATTTCTCTTATTCGTATTTGGTCATCTTGATTTAATAAATCGTACAATGAGGTGTTTAAGAGGTGTTGTGTTTGGTATCCCATTTTTTTTATCGAAGGAGAAACATAAGTAATTTCGGCTCGCTCGTCAATCGAAAACATGAATAAATATTCTTCTGAATTTTCGGCTGTCAACCTGAATTTTTTCTCACTTTTCCGAAGTTCTGCAATTATTTTTTCATTCCGAGCATAGCTATCGCGAAGAGCATCGTTTGTAGCAGAAAATTCTTCATTCAGTGCCCTTAATTCTTCGTTGGATACCGTAATTTCTTCGTTTTGCAACTGAATTTCTTCAATACTCCGTTTCAAGAGTGCTTTTGCTTGTTCAATTTCGCTAATATCCCGACTGATAGCAACGGCTCCGTATAACTTGTTTTGCTTATCGTATAAACCGGTAATTTTTCGCCACACAGGCAGAGTGCTGTTATCTGAGGCTGTTTGGGTTACAATCCTTTCGGTAACTTTTTTTTCGCTTAACTCTTCAATTACTTCTTTGAATATACTTTTTTCTAAAATGTAATTAGTGGTTTGGGTTCCGATAATTTGCGATTTATCGAGTTTCAGTTGCTTATAAAACTCTTTATTACAATCTGTTATAAATCCTTCTTGATCAATAATCAGAATCCCATCGGGGGCATTGTCGAAAAGAATTTTAAATATTTTATCGTTTGATTCTGCTTTTTTTTGTTCGGTGATATCAAAAATATAACCCAAAATAACAGGTTTATTTTGATAATATGATTTTTGTCCTGCAATTAAAACATCAACAAAATCGCCGTTTTTACATATCATTTTTTCTTCGAGCGGTATCACTTTTTCTACCGACGCAGTTTGCAATTCGCGAAGTCTTTGTTTGGCAATATCTCTAAAATCAGGGTGTATTATTTCAATAATATTTTTTCCTTTTAATTCGTCTGAATTTTGATATTGCAATAATTTTACAAAAGCACTGTTTAAGTCGAAAATTTTCCCATTTTCTACAACGATAATGCCTATCGGAGCATTTTCAATTAAACTGTTAAAAGAATTATTTAATCTCAAAAAATTATCTTCAAGGGCTGTGAGTCGTTGATTTAATATTGCATTTTGTTCAATTAATTCTTGAAAAGTTGGAATTGCCATAGGGAAACGTTTTCTGTTTGCAAATAAATTAAATTGTATATATGAGTTCAGTTTAAAAAGTCCTAAAGTAGAAAGTTTATAAAGTTATAATACTAAAAATAAGGACTTTAAGTCAAATTTACATCTTTACATAAATTACTGATTATGAACGATTTTACACTTTTCACTTTCAAATTTTATACTTTTTATACTTGGCACATTTATATATTTTTTTTAAAATCTCAATAAATAAACGATTTTGTTTGTTTCGTATCGGTAATACGAAGCAAGTGGCTAATTTTATTTTTGTAACCGGTACATTTCACTAAGTTAAGTCGCCAAAAGGATTTTCAAACACTTTCGGGACAAGTTAAACTCATCGGCGATAAAGCCCTCGACAAAGGTTAAACCATAAATCATCAACTCAACGGGAATAATTTAAAATATTGCAATACCATTGAATCAAAACAATTGTATGCCCAAATACATTGTCTTAACAAATCGGACAGATTTATTTGTATTTTATAATGTCCGTATTCTTATCAAAATCAAATTATTACGTCATTACCCATTACCAATTAATAATTAACCATTACTAGTTTTATTATTGTGTTAATTTACATTATTTTTATGATATTTAAAAAAAAATATTCCGATGCAAAAAGTTATTTGGAAACCGGGAAATATGCTTTATCCTGTGCCCGCTGTTATGGTGAGTTGCGGCGACACGCCCGAAAATTATAATATTATTACCGTTTCGTGGACAGGCACAATCTGCACAGACCCGCCGATGTGTTATATTTCGGTGCGTCCCGAACGGCATTCTCATGCTATTATCAAACGCTTGATGTGTTTTGTTATCAATCTGCCTTCCGAAAAATTGTTACGAATCACCGATTTGAACGGCGTAAAATCGGGACGTGATATGGACAAGTTCTCTGAAAACCATCTAACTCCTGTTCCTGCACGAAAAATCAATGCTCCTTTAATCGGCGAAGCACCCGTAAATATTGAATGCCGTGTGGTTGAAATTAAGCCTTTGGGCTCGCACGATATGTTTATTGCTGAAATTGTTGCAGTGAATGTCGATGACAATTTAATCGACCCCAAAACTCAAACTTTACACTTAGACAAAGCCAAATTGTTTGCGTATTCGCATGGTTTCTATTATTTGCTTGGTAAAAAAATGGGGCGATTTGGTTTTTCGGTGAAAAAATCTAAAAAATGATTTATTCGGCAGAGTTCAGGAAAAAACTGAAATGGACTTTGCCGTATTTTTTTATTTTTATAAATTTTCGATGTGCCGAAAAATCGGTAGCCGCCGAATGTTCTATAATGATATCACAATCGGGATTTAACGATGGATTTGAAAACAAGGCATCAGGAAGCGAAGCTATTTGAGGCAAGTCGTAGGGCGGGTCGGCAAAAATAATATGGTAGGCAAGCGAGCGTTTTTTTAGAAATTCAAATGCATCGACCGAGTATACTTTCATCTGTTCGGGAAATAATTCTTCGGCTGTTTTGCGAATAAATTCTGCGTATTTTTTGTTTATTTCAACCGAATCGACAGTTTTGCAGCCGCGAGAGAGAAATTCAAAACCAATGCTTCCCGTACCTGCAAATAAATCTAAGATATGCATCTCGGCAAAGTCTATCGTATTTTCGAGGGTGTTGAACAAGGCTTCTTTTGCAATGTCCGTTGTGGGGCGTGCCTGAAAACCGGCAGGTACTTGTATGTGCCTTCCTCTATGTGAACCGCGGATTATTCGCATCGACTGAGATTCAAGAGGTTTGAAAATTCATGTTCGGAAATATCGGGAAAAGCGAATCCTGTTTTACTCAAATTGCCTAACAGTCGGAATGAACCGATAAATTGTGTCATATGTTTGTATAAATCTGATTTTTTCTCGATGTCGCCTGTGAAAAAAATATCTGCATTTTCGGGTTTAATATTCAATTGACTTAAAGCATTGAGAAAGAAATAAATAAAATCGCTTTCACTCGAATTTGTAAATGTGTTGTATAAAATTAATTTTCCGCCGATAACAACAAGCAAATCGAAAAAACTGCCCTGTAAATTGGCTTGTATCAAACATGATTGGATATTTTTTTCAGTCGCAAAACTTATCAAATTAAAAATGAGTGAAGTGCCTTGATGATAAAATTTGATTTCCGGGAATCGATTCACAAGCAATGTTGTTATTTCGGAAGGTACCGAAAATATCAAATTTGCATCGGAACGTGTTAATTTATTGAAATGAAGTTCTTCGAACGGGTTTAATTCAACATTGAATGTAAAATATTCTTTCAAGCGTTCTTTGTTGAAAAGTGCTGTGGGAATTAAGGTAAATTTTGAGGAAATGAAACAAAAATCGACTTTTTTATAATTTTTATTCAAGAAAGCATCATTTTTGAGCATGTCCGAAATTTTTTCGGCAAACGATTTGTCAATCATCTCGTCCAAAAAATTTTGATGTTTAATGGCAACAAATCTGTCGCGAATGGAATCGATGATGCAATATGAATAAAAGTCCGACGAAATTTGAAGGGCTAAATAATACGTAGGGGTATTACTGATATTGAACGTTTCGTTAAAAAGTGCGATATTCTTCATATTTCTGATTTTTGTATTTCTTTTGGGGTATTTCTATTTTACAAATATAATATTTTTTATGTAATTGATACAGTACATATAATATACCAAAAAAGATTTTTTTCAACGAATTTATAAATATTAATTAAC
>DYMH01000123.1:8798-11749 GCA_020721645.1 Draconibacterium orientale | reverse complement strand
GTTTGCAGAAAAACGACTGCATTTATGCTTTTTCCGATGGCTATGCCGACCAATTTGGCGGACCGAACGGGAAAAAATTCATGGTCAAGAAATTTCAAAATCTTCTGCTCGAAATCAATCACTTATCCATCAACGAACAATATAAGCACATTACAAAAAACATCGATGATTGGCGTGGTATTTACGAGCAAGTAGATGATATTCTGGTGATTGGGATTCGGGTGTAATAAACAGGTTAATAATTTGAAAATAGATTGAAACTTTTATAATTTTACTTTCAATTTGAATCAAAAAAAGAGCACCCAAACTTTTATTATTAACCTCAATTCAAATTTATTATGAAAAAATTAATGTTTTCTGTTTTTCTTTTAGGATTTTCGTGGAATTTAGTTTCGGCGACAAACAAACCACTTTTCCCTAAAGTTTATCAATACGGAATCCAAAACGAAAATTTCAAATTAATGCGTTTCGGACTCGGTTTCAGTTTTGGTTTTTTCAACCCCCAAGAGGTAAATCAATACATCGAAAACTACTTGGACAGTCAAGGAATGCTTGTTTCCTCAGGATTTTCAAATATAATCATGTGTTTCTCTGCACGGGCAGATATTAAAATTAAGCCTCACAAATTATTTGATATCAATGTTTTTGGTGAATTTACAGCAGCCCCCAAATTTATCACGTTAGATAACGGCGAATCATTAACCTATAATTTTGGAAAACGTTCCGTTGGTGCTTTGGCAAATTTCAACATTCCCTTGGGCAGCGGACGGCATTATTTTTTTCTCGGTGCCGGACCGGTATATCATGCCATGAAATTTGAAGATTTTGCTGCAAACACTTTTGGACCTCGTTTTGATTTTGGTATTGATCTAAATTTCAATAAAATAGAACTTCGACCAACTTTCTTTTTTGATATCGCAAAAGCAAACGATAATGAATTTACCATGAATTACACTTCGGGTAATGTGGGAATATCTTTGTTATTTTAATATCTTTTGATGAGAATGCTGTTTACTAAATTAGGGAATTGGAGAAAATGAGATGCGCAATACTCCAAGACCAGCAATAAGAATACGTCATTTTTTTCAAATTTCCGTTTCAAATTATTGATTGTCGATTTGATAATTAGCTTCGAGACCAAAGGGAGTAGATTTTTCAAAAATTCTTATGACAAACATCATTCTTTAAACACCGAAAAAATGTGTACTTTGTACCCGTAAAAATAAAAACATAGAATATGATGGAAGAAGACTCGATACAAGACTTGCAAAAAAAGCGAGAAGAAGCTCAGCTGGGCGGCGGACAAGCTGCCATTAATAAACAAATGTCGCTCGGAAAATTAACGGCACGCGAACGTGTGATTGAATTGTTGGACGAAAATTCGTTTCAAGAATACGACCTGTTCATTCAGCACGTTGCCCGCGATTTCGATATGGAGAAAAAATCACTTCCAGGCGATGGTGTTATCACAGGTACGGGTACCATAATGGGAAAACCAGTGTGTATTTTCGCACAAGATTTTACGGTAGCCGGCGGCTCGCTCGGACTGGCACATGCCCGAAAAATTACAAAAATAATGGATCACGCTATCAAAATGCGTGTTCCGCTCATCGGTATCAACGATTCGGGTGGTGCTCGCGTTCAAGAAGGTGTTAATTCCTTGGCAGGCTACGGCGAAATATTTTTCCGAAACACGCAAGCTTCCGGTGTGATTCCGCAAATTTCGGTAATCCTCGGTCCGTGTGCCGGCGGTGCAGTTTATTCTCCGGCATTGACTGATTTCGTTTTTGTGGTCGATAACATTTCAAAAATGTTTATCACCGGTCCCGAAATCATAAAAACTGTTCTGGGTGAAGAAGTTACGATGGAAGAGCTCGGCGGAGCCCGTACACAAGCGACAACAACAGGAAACGCCCATTTCTTTGCCGAAACAGAACACGAATGTTTTCAACAAATTAAACAATTAGTAACATATATTCCGTGGAACAATTCCCGCCCGCCTTTGGCTTTTGAGCCGATGGATCCTTTGCCGATGGATATCAGCAACATCATTCCGTCCGACCCTCGCGAACCGTATGATGTACGTGAGGTCATAAAAGCAGTGAGCGACAGTTCTGATTTTTTTGAAGTACAGAAAGATTGGGCACAAAATATCGTTATTGGATACGGACGAATCGACGGGGAAACTGTTGGATTTGTTGCTAACCAACCCAAAGTTTTGGCAGGTGTTCTTGATGTAGATTCTTCCGACAAAGCCGCCAGATTTATTCGATTCTGCGATGCATTCAATATTCCAATCATCACATTGGTCGATTTGCCCGGATATTTACCCGGTGTCGACCAAGAGCACGCCGGAGTTATTCGACATGGAGCCAAAATGCTTTACGCATACAGCGAAGCCACGGTTCCTAAAATTACTGTGATTTTAAGAAAAGCATATGGCGGAGGTTATATCGCTATGAATTCCAGACATTTGGGTGCCGATTTCGTATTCGCATGGCCCAAAGCCGAAATTGCCGTAATGGGACCGGAAGGAGCCGTTAATTTGATATTCCGTAAAGAAATTATGGAAGCCGAAGACCAAGAAGCTATGCGACTGATAAAAATTGCAGAATACAAAGAAAAATTCGCAAATCCGTATTTCGCAGCCGGACAAGGATATATTGATGCTGTGATTGAACCCGCCGAAACGCGACAATTTTTGGTACATGCAATTCGTGTTTCGGAATCGAAAACCGTTGTAACACCGAAACGAAAACACGGCATTCCGCCTTTTTAAGATTTTATGTAATGGTTAATTATTAATTGTTAATTAAGTAATCGTTTGATTTTATAAATATTACGAACATTATTATAAACAATTAATTTTGCCATATCACTAATTTCAGAATTATTAAAAAATCTTAAATTGAAACGTCCATGATTTTGGCAAATCACAAAAGAGCATGATT
>DYMH01000123.1:0-8698 GCA_020721645.1 Draconibacterium orientale | reverse complement strand
AAAAATCTTAAATTGAAACGTCCATGATTTTGGCAAATCACAAAAGAGCATGATTATTGGATACAAGTAAAATATGCTACAAAGCCAACTAAATGTGGACTTCCATGTAGCCAAAATAAAATATAAACACATGAAAATAATGGAAAATAAAAATCAAACATTTTTATTGGAATGTACTGAATATCAAACCGAATTAACTGAAAATTTTATCAAACGAAAAAAATGGGAAACACCGAATCCGAAAGAAGTTTATTCGTACATTCCTGGACAAATACTCGAAATATTTGTTAAAAAGGGACAACACGTCGAAGCCGGTAGTGAATTGCTGATTTTGGAAGCTATGAAAATGAGAAATCGAATCGTTGCCGAAATATCAGGAAAAATAAAAACAATTCATGTTGAAATAAAGCAAAACATTCCCAAAAGTCATTTGATGATTGAATTTGAATAATAAACTAAACCGCTGTCAGTGGTTGTAAAAACCCCGACAGCGGTTTTAAGTATTACTCGATTTTTTGTTGACTTTGTTTTCTGATTTACAAAACAATCTAATTCAATCTTAAAAATCAGCGTTTTTTTATCAGTTTAAATAAAAAACAACCAAACGGAACTTGCTCCGATAATTAATGCAACTGAAATTAGAAATTTTAAAGCAAACTGCTTGTTTCCCTGCATATACGAATAAAACGATTTGCTGAGTAAATTGGTTGCATTTACAACAAGGAAGGTAACGAATGCGAATTTAAATGTAATGGTTCCGCCTGCCATATCAGCCAAATTGACCATAATGGCATCGATTCCGGCAAACGAAGCGATGATGGAACTGATAATAAAACCTGACTGTCCGAACAAAATCAAACAAATTTTTGTAACAATTTTTACGACGATTAATATTCCTGCGAATTTCAAAGCCGGCATCAACGAAAATATTTTTACGGCTTTTTTCGCTTGTGCATCTTCTTCGTCCTGAGGTTCTTTACGTTTGAAAAATACAAACGCAATTACTCCGGAAGTGAGAACCATTATCAAAATTGCAGGCGCAATGGATAAAAGCCATTTTGAATTAAGCGGACCCACCAAAAGGAATATCTGCAAAAAACTGGCTAAGTTTGCCAATATTGCCGCACCAACCAAGTGATTGACAAAATTCGTGTTTTTACTTCGAAGGGCCAAAGATTGTGTGGCTGATGTTGAAGATACGAAACCTGCCATAAAACTTGTGAGTGCAAAGCCTTTTTTATTGCCCACTATTCGCCCTAAAACATAACCCAAAACATCGATACCGGTTATTAAAACCACAACCATCCAAATCTTACGAGGATTGATTAAATCCAAAGTGCTGAATTTTCCTAAATCCACATTAACTCCTTTGAGTAAATCGGGCAAAACCGGAATATCCTGCAATTTGTAGGAAACATCGGGCAAAACAGGCATCACTACCAATGCTATGATGGCGTAACTTATGAAAGATTGCAATTCTTGACGCGATATTCCGGCAACAATCTGCGAAGTTCTGGATTTGAGCGATAAAATAAATATCAAGATAACAAAAACTGCGACTGTAATTTGCAAGGGAATAACATCGACTATCAACAAAAAACCTATCAAAAAGGTAATAAATGCCGATAATTCGCTTGCCATACTGAAATCTTTCGTATTCCATGCACCCAGAAGGTAGTACGAAATTATCAACACCAAAAAACCGGCGGCAATCAAAAGTGCCATTCCCGAATAATTATGTGTAAACAAAATTCCGGCAAGAGCTCCAATCAATGCAATCATGGCGTAAGAACGAATCCCGCCGATTGCCGATTCGCCGTTGTTACTGCTTTCGCGTTCCAAACCGATGGTAGCTCCGAAAACAATTGATAGTATGAGTTTTATAAAAAGTCCTGACAACAAATTATTTTTTTTTACGTGATTTCAAATAAAAAGAACCAACATGATTGATCGATTTTTTAAAAACAATGCAACTTATTCGACTCTAAATTTGGTCTTGTTTCAAAAACTAATATTACAAAATAAATACAAATATGCAAAGAAAATATAAATATATTTTTTTTGACTGCCAAATTTGTTTTATCGAAAATTGAGTAACTTTACAAAAAAATAATCAAATATGAAGAATCTAATTTTTGGGCTGATATTCACCACAATTATTTTCAAATTATCCGCACAACCGGTTCTCACTTTCGACAATTTCGGCTTAAAAGGCGGCGATAAATACACTGTATCCGAAAGCAACACTTTTACTCCGGGAATGGACGGCAAAACAGCAATTTGGGATTTTTTGGATTTATCGTGTCATTCGGACAGAACAGTTAAACTCGAAAACTTCGTGCCCTCAATACACAACAATTTGTTTTCAAATGCAAATACCACAGTGATTGAAGACGAAAATTTTTTCTTTTTTCAAGTCGATAACAATTCGAATAAACTGCTCGGATTCAGAACGCCCGATGCCCTGATTCGATACGACAAGCCCATTGTACGAACACCATTTCCATTCTCGTTCGGCGATTATTCCACGACTAATTATTCGGGAACCGGCTTGTATTACAATGTTGTGGAAACGCACATTTGGGGAACGTTTCAAGCCCACGCCGATGCTTGGGGAACATTAATTTTACCCGGCGGCTTGGTTGTGAATAAAGTATTAAGAGTGAAAACAGAAGACCATGTTTTTGAATCCGGTTGCACATTGTTTCAAACCACCAATACAAAATATATGTGGTACTCCGAAGATTTTCGTTATCCGATATTGGTCGTAAATCAAAGAATCAGATTCGACGGGAAGGATACAACTATCACAAATTCTACATATTACAACGAAACTGCTGCGGCATCTTTGGTGGCTGAAAATATTAGTTTAACATCTGAAATCAGCACCGACATTTCTCTGTTTTCAGTTTTTCCAAATCCATATCAAAACGAATTTCATATTTCCTACAATTTAAAAAAAACGACACGGGTATCAATAGAAATAGTGAACACGCTTGGTGTTACGCTTTTAACACTTGTCGATAACCAAGAACAAAACGGAGCTCACGACTACCTGTGCAACTCATCAAAAATAGGGAGAGGAACTCTTTTTGTGAAGATTATTTTCGGTAATTCTGTTTTCATGCGAAAATTAATCCGAATCGACTAAATAAAAAAACGTTCTATTTTTGTTTTTATTGATAAAGATACGCTGTTTGTTTACGATTTCGTGTTGTATATATACAGTTATTTTGATATAACGAATTTTGTATATACATTTCCAATCACCACAGACACTAAATCAATCAATAAATAGACCGATTCTTTGAGAGTCGGTTTTATTTTGTCTCCAAATTGCGGAGAATTTTTTTTGCCCGAATTTTTATCGCAGCCGAATTGCCTTTTTCGGTATAAATTTGTTGTACAACGGCAAACAATTCAGGTTTCAAATCATGGTAAAATTGAGACAAATCGAACAAAAACTGCATTGCATTGACCAAAACAGCGATTGCATTCTTTGGATTTAAGAGCAATGTAAAACATTTATCGACAACTGCTCCGAGAAATTCGTCGTTTAAATCTTCAATATGATTCGAAAATATTTTGGGTAAAATCCGATTCTGTCCGTCGATAGTGTACAAAGGAAATTCACGAGCCAAAAAATTGATATACGGTAGAATTAATTTCGAATTTTGGATATCGCATAATTCAACACATCTCAAAGCCCGCCAATTCAAAGGAGAATCCGAAAATCGAGATAAATAAATGAGTTCGGTATAATATTTTGGATTTTTCAAAGCCATTTCGGCAGCCAAGTCAGCCGTACTGCGAAAGCTGTCGCGAGTTAAGAGCCCGTACATCGAATCCATAATCCTTCAATTTTTGCTAAATGCTACAAAGAAGATTTTGCTGTTTGCAAATGGTCGTGTTCAATCATTCCATCGCGAAGCCGGATAATGCGGTAAGCATATTTTGCCACGTCTTCTTCGTGCGTAACAATAATGACGGTGTTTCCGGCGGTATGAATTTGCCCGAAAAGATTCATAATATCAACCGATGTTTTAGAATCGAGATTCCCGGTGGGCTCATCGGCAAGAATAATCGACGGGCGATTTACCAAAGCACGGGCAATAGCAACACGTTGTCTTTGCCCGCCAGACAGTTCATTGGGGCGATGTTTGACACGGTCGCTCAAATCGACACTCGCCAAAACTTCCAATGCACGCTGTTCTCGCGATTTTTTATCTACGCCTGCATAAATCATTGGTAACATCACGTTTTCCAAAGCCGAATAGCGTGGCAAAAGGTTAAACGTTTGAAAGACAAAACCGATTTCTTTGTTCCGAATTTCGGCTAATTCATCGTCCGTCATTTTACTCACTTCAATCTTGTTCAAAATATAGTCGCCGGCGGTGGGCGTATCCAAACACCCTATCAGATTCATCAGGGTTGATTTTCCCGACCCAGAAGGTCCCATAATGGCAACATATTCGCCGCGACTGATGGTTAAACTCACCGAACGAAGGGCTTGCACGGTTTGAGTACCGACTTGATAATGACGGGCCAAATTGCGACACAAAATCACTGAATTTTCGTTCATCTTAATAATATAATAAAAGTTGTAGAAATTAGTAGTTAGTATTCAGATAAAACACTATTAATAAGGCGATTACTTGTTTATGGAGTGCGTTTATTACATATAAGTATTTGAGAACCTAAATTAGAAGTAATTCAATTCAAAAAAAACAAGTTTTGAAAAAATATTAATATCTGATAACAAAATGCTGTTTGGATAATTCGGGTCTAAAAAAAACAATACCTTTCTGAAATAAATCAACAGATAATGTAACTTTCGGGTGCTTTCTGATACTGTTCCAAGCCTCTTCCATTTGAGATGACCAATGAATATCATCGAACACAAAAACCGTTTGTTCGTATGCTTTTTGCAGGCACAATTCAAAATATTTCAAAGTTGGTTCTTTGCGATGATTTCCATCGAAATAAACGCAATCTAGCCGATTTATTTCCTGTAAAATTACGGGTAAAATTTCATCAAATCCTCCTATTTTTGAAACAATATTTTGTTTGCCGAAAAACATAAAATTTTGTTGTGCAATTTTTGCTGTTTCGGGGCAGGCTTCAATGGTATAAACAGTGTTTTTACTGTTGGGAGAAGCCATGTACAAAGTTCCTAATCCCACAGAAGTGCCCAGCTCGAGAGTCGTTTTGGGTCGAAAGTAATTAACGAGTTTAAACAACAATTCACCGTTTTTTTTATCCACCGATGAAAAACGAGTAATATCAGAAATTTTTTTCTGTTTTGTATTCGTTTTTTTTGAACCGGCACCTAAATCTATCACATCAATAAAATCGCTGTTTTGAAGCAATTTCAGCCTTATTTTTTCAATGTCTTCCCACGCATAAAAAGGTGTTGAATCGTGCAAAACATCGCATATCAATTGATACAAAAAAGGCGAATGAATGCCTTGTCCGCGACCGTGTTTGGCAAAAATTTTAAATTTTATCCACTTAAAACCAAAAATTAGCGTATCTTTCATCAGCTTAAAAAAAAAAACAAAAATACGATTTTCAGTTTGTTTTTACCGATTTCTGCAAATTTTTATTCTTTTGAATATTTTTCCAGAAAGAGTGACAAAAAGTCAGTAAATAATATTTGTATTGTTTTTGCAGATTTTCGTCTGTATTTTGTACTCAATAACAAAAAATTATCAAATAGAAAAATCAGATGCCGACTAACGAATTTGAAATAAAATATCGCTCCATTTGCCGTAACATTGTAAACCGCAACTTATCGAAAGCCTTTGCATTACTAAAAGAACTCGAACTTTCGGTACATAAAAGTGAGATATCTGACCGAATCAACCGCCTGTTGGAAACCTATAACCAAATGCTGCACTACACATTTACGGGGATTAACGACCCGAAACAAGCCGAAGTATATCGAAAAATGCAAACCGACCTCCTAGCTCTTGCCGATAAATTACATCGAGATATTCTTATCGAAAATCACTCTTTAACAATTTCAGCCGAACAGAAATTGATAGAAAAACAAATTATCCGAAACGAAGCAGGAATACAACAATATACCCGGCAAATATCGGAATTTCCAAAAAATGATACCAATAATTTACGCAAACAAAAGGTCTCCGATTTGTTTACATTAATCTGGTTAAGCGACAATTTGTCCGACAATGACATCGAAATATTACAAAAATATTCCAAAAGTTCAAAAATGCTCGTACATGAGCGTTGTCTTATTGTCAGTGCATTAACTATCAGCACATTTAGATATTTCGATGAGCGAAAAATAAGGGCACTTTTCGATTTATACCATACAAAAAATTCGGAAGTCAAAAATCGTGCTTTTATTGGTTTAGTATTGGTTTTATACGTCTATAACGAGCGAATCCATATCTATAAAAATATAGAAAGCCAAATGAAAATGATAAACGAAACGGCTTTTTTTTCGGAAAATATGGAACACATCGTTTTGCAAATGATAAAAACCCGAGAAACCGAAAAAATTTCGGATAAATTACGAAACGATATCATTCCGGAAATCGAAAAATTTAAACCGAAAATTGAAGACAAACTCAATTTAGATAACATACTATCCGACAATTTAATAGAAGATAAAAATCCGGACTGGGAAGAGATTTTTGAAGATGCACCAGATTTGTTGAATAAAATGGCAGAATATTCGCAAATGCAGCTCGAAGGCTCCGATATTTTTATGAGTGCATTCTCGATGCTCAAAAATTTTCCTTTTTTTAATCGAATATCCAATTGGTTTTTGCCTTTTTATGCTGATAATCATGATATTATTAAAAGTATCGAGAGCCAAGATAGTACTTTTGAACCCGAAGTTTTTTTCGCCGGCTTGGAACGCTCAGTTTATATGTGCAACTCGGATAAATATTCATTTTGCTTGAATATCGGCATGATGCCGGCGGGGCAGCGAAAAATGATTACCGAACTCTTTAAAATGGAAGCTGAAAGTATGGACGAAATCAATGAAACGGATTCGAAAATCGATGGACGGTTGCACGACCGACAAATTATGACACGCTACATTCAGGATTTGTATCGTTTTTTTAAAATTCACCCTCTGAGAAACGAAATTTTCGACATTTTCGATGAAAAACTCGACATCTACAATACGTTATTCTTTAAAACTACCGGAAACGATTCTATAATTCTCCGCAAAGCTGCCGAAATGCTCTTTATTAAAGAATATTATACCGATGCTGTTGATGCTTTTTTACTGATTGATATCAGCGAAAAAAATGCCGCCGGCATCTACGAAAAAATCGGATTTTCGTATCAAAAACAAAAAAGATTTACAGAGGCTCTCGAATATTATAATAAAGCCGAATTGTATGGCAGCAAATCGCAATGGTTGATAAAAAAAATCGCATTTTGCTATCGAAAGATTCTGAATTTTGAGAAAGCCCTGCATTATTACCGGAAAACAGAAATGGAACAACCGGATAATCTTCATGTTCAGGCGAATATTGCACACTGTTTGCTCTCGCTCGAAAAATACGATGAAGCTTTGAAATATTATTTTAAAGTTGAATATTTCGACCCCGAAAATAAATTGGTTATGAGACCTTTAGCTTGGTGTTCGTTCTTGACAAATAAATTAGATTCCGCCGAAAAATATTACCAAAAATTGATAAATTCTGAAAACAACGCCTTCGACCTGATTAACTTTGGGCATGTTTTGCTTGCCAAAAACAACAAATCTGCCGCGGTTGAAAATTATATCAAAGCACGTAAAATACTGGGATTAATCAAATTAATAGAAAACATACAAGATGACACAAAATATCTGACAAAGGCCGGAATTTCAGAAACAGATATCGATTTATTGATAGATTATTTAACTATAAAAAAATAATTTGAAAATATGAAAAACAGTTTGGAGAATTAAAAAATATCAATATCTTTGCAATCTCAAAACCAAAAGGTACCATAGCTCAGCTGGTAGAGCAACGGACTGAAAATCCGTGTGTCCCTGGTTCAATTCCAGGTGGTACCACTTTATAGATGAGAGAGTTACAATAAAAGTTCGTAATTCTCTCATTTTTAGTTTCAAATCTTTTCAGGCGTTGTAAAGATTGAGAGTTGTTTATCCATGTTTTCGGAAAATTGTTTGACTATTTATTGACTTAAAATTTTCCGAAAAATGAGTACTACATTTAAAATTTTCCTTCGTACCAATCAAACAAATACGGACGGTACGCAAACGATTTGCATTAGATTAACTTCTAATCGCAAACAAAGATTGATTTCCCTAAAAATTTATGTTTTTCCTAAGGATTGGAGCGAAAACAAAGAACTTGTTAAGCGTTCTGATGCTATGTATTTGATTAAAAATAAATTGATAGAAAAATACAGGGACAAATCGCAGCATATTATTACAGATTATATATTGAATGACAAAGATTTAACCTTTGCCGAATTTGAAAAACAATTCTATAACGACAATTACGGAAGTAATTCGTTTTACGATTTCGCTACACAGGAACTCGAAAATCTACATGGGAAAATAGCCTATGAAACGGCAAAAGGCTATAAATCAAACATGAATAAATTGAAAGAATTTCGTAATGAATTAAGTTTCAGTAATATTGATTTTAATTTTATAGACTTAATTACATAAATAATATTTATTTTTGCAGAAAACACT
>DYMH01000122.1 GCA_020721645.1 Draconibacterium orientale | reverse complement strand
GCCTCTGTTTCTTATAGATGGGATTACTTGGGGTGATTTGCGGATAAGCATAAAATATTTTCATTTTTGCACGAAGACGATCAAGCTCGAATTGCCGAAGCTATTGCAACAGCAAACCGAAACCAAACAAAAGAATACTCATACCAATTCCGGGCAAAAACCAAAAACGGCAATTATATTTGGATTGAAGACAAAATCGATGCCCAATACGACAATGCAGGAAATCGGATAAGAAGCATCATTCATTCGCGAAATATTACCGAACGAAAACAAGCCGAACAAATCATTCTTGAACAAACCGAAAATCTTAAAAAACTCAATGATGATAAAGACCGTTTCATTGCCATACTGGGGCACGATTTACGAAATCCGTTCAACATCATACTCGGTTTTTTGAAATTGTTGATTCAAAATATCAGAAAATACGAAATTGATAAAATAGAACGACAAATAAATATCATTTACAATTCGGCAGAAAATACTTATCAGTTATTAGAAGACATTCTTTTGTGGGCGAAATCGCAATCGGGCAAATTAACTTTCAATCCGCAAGCTGTCAAATTACAAGATATTTACGATGCAGTATCGGAATGCCAAAAACCGGCTGCTAAGAGTAAAAATATCACAGTGTCATATTTTTCAGATAAGGATACTAAGGTGTTTGCTGACAAAAATATGTTGAATACCGTTTTACGTAACCTAATATCGAATGCAATTAAATATACAAACTATGGCGGAAATATTAAAATTTATGCCATATCAAAGCAAGATTATGTAACACTAACCGTATCGGACACCGGCGTAGGAATGAGTTCCGAAACACTGACTCGCCTGTTTGATATTACCCGAATAAATACAACTCCGGGAACAGCAGGAGAAAAAGGAACAGGTTTGGGTTTAATCCTGTGTAAAGAATTTATGGAAAAACATGGCGGCACAATTCGAGCAGAAAGCGAAGCGGGAAAAGGAAGCAGTTTTATTATTACCCTACCGTCTTTTATTCCAAAATGGTCCTAATCAAAAACCGATATACGAAACAAAGTGCCACTCTTTCGGTCAATCATTTTTTATTTATGCTTAACCGCAAAGTGCACTAAAAATTGATAATGTACTGAAAAATAGTTGGTGGATTTCTCAAAAATTATTTGTATAATTCCCCCTTTAAAAGAGGGAATTACGACCGTAGTTCTAATAAAAAATATTAACAATTAGGTTATAAGCATATTATTTTTTAAACAAAAGATTCAGCTTTTTTCAACGCAGCATCAATTCCTTGTGGATTTTTACCGCCTGCCGTGGCAATCGTAGGCTGTCCACCGCCGCTGCCATCGATTTCTTTTGCAATTTCCCGAATTATTTTACCTGCATCAAAACCTTTTTCTTTCACAAGATTGTCGGAAACGGCAACTGTCAAATTCACTTTGCCTTCGGCGGTTTGGGCAACCAAGACGAGAAATAAATTTTCGATTTCATTTCGCATTAAAACAGCAATATCTTTTAATTTATCGGCATATTGTGTGTCAATATATTCGATAACAATGTTCAGTCCATTGCGTTTTTTTGCATTAGAATATAAGGTGTCTTTAAGTGATTTTATTCTGTCTTTTTCGTATTTTTCAAATTCTTTTTTCAAAACACTGTTCTCTTCGAGTAAATTTTCAACACTTTGGAGAATATTTTTGGGATTTTTTAAAAGATTGCGAAGCGAATTTAGAATTTCTGTTTCCCTGTTGAAAAACAATTCGGCTTCTTTTGAAGTGATTGCTTCAATCCGTCGTATTCCGGCAGCTATAGCACTTTCCGACACGATTTTAAACATGCCGATTTCGCTTGTATTGCCAACATGTGTACCTCCGCACAACTCAATGGATTCGTCGAATTTGATAATACGAACTTTTTCGCCGTATTTTTCGCCGAACAATGCCTTTGCACCCATCGATTTTGCTTCTGTAATAGGAACTTCGCGATATTCTGCAAGTGAAATTGCATTGCGTATCAAACGATTCACTTCGTGTTCGACCGAGTGAATTTCTTCGGCGGACATTTTTTGGAAATGCGAAAAATCGAAACGCAGGCGATTTTCATCAACCAATGAACCTCGTTGTTCAACATGATTTCCTAAAATTTTCTGCAAAGCCAAGTGCATCAAATGCGTGGCTGAGTGATTGCATTTTGTTAATTGACGTTTTTCGCGATTGACAATAGCTTTAAATTCAGCTGTTATATCGTTTGGCAGTTTTTCAACAAGATGCAGAGATAAATTATGCTCTTTCAAAGTGTCGAGAATCGAAATTTTCTCTTTTTCGTTTTCAATTTCGCCCATATCGCCCGATTGCCCGCCGCTTTCGGCATAAAAAGGTGTTTGGTTAAATACCAAATGAAAAAAAGTTTTACCTTTTTCAACCACTCTACGATAGCGGGATATTTTGATGTTTATTTCAGTAAAATCATAACCAACAAATAGATACGAATCTTCATCGGAAACAACAGTCCAATCATCTTTATCGCTTGCGGCATCGTCCTGCGAGCGTTCTTTTTGCTCTTTCATGGCGGCTTCGTAGCCTGTTTTATCAAGTGAAAGTTCGTTTTCCCGCAAAATCAACTCCGTTAAATCTGTAGGGAAGCCAAAAGTATCGTAGAGCACAAAAACATCGTGTCCGTTGACAACTGTCAGATTATTGGCTTTTGTTTTTTCAATGATTTTATCTAAAAGTTTAATACCGGTTTCGAGTGTCCGGAGAAAAGAAAATTCCTCTTCCCGGATTACCTTTTCGATGGTCAATTTTTGATGTTTCAATTCGGGATAGGCATCTCCCATAACCTTTATCAGGCTGTCTGTCAATTTAAACATAAAAGGTTCTTTGGCATCTAAAAACGTGTATGCATATCGCACGGCACGTCTCAAAATCCGCCGAATAACATAACCGGCTCCCGAGTTCGAGGGCAATTGCCCGTCGGTAATGGAAAACGAAACAGTGCGTAAATGATCTGCAATAACCCGCATGGCGATGTTTATTTTGTCATCGAAACCATACTTTTTGCCTGAAATTTTTGCAATTTCACCGATAATGGGTTGAAAAACATCGGTATCGTAATTCGATTTTTTATTTTGAACCACCATGCACAAGCGTTCGAAGCCCATTCCTGTGTCCACGTGTTTTGCAGGAAGCTGTTCCAAGAGACCGCCTTTTTTGCGATTATATTGAATGAACACCAAATTCCAAATTTCGATAACCAATGGATTGTCATGATTTACCAAATCGCGACCGGAAATTAAAGTTTTTTCTGTTTCGCCCCGCAAATCGACATGGATTTCGGAACATGGTCCGCAAGGTCCGGTATCTCCCATTTCCCAAAAATTATCTTTTTTTGAACCATAGATAATACGGTCTTCGGGAATATATTTTTTCCAGATAGTTTTTGCTTCTTCGTCCGAATCGAGATTATCGTCTTTTGCACCTCCAAAAACCGTAACATAAAGATTTCTCTTTTCTATTTTCAAAACTTCGGTTAAATATTCCCAAGCCCACGAAATGGCATCTTCTTTAAAATAATCGCCAAACGACCAATTTCCGAGCATCTCGAACATTGTATGGTGATAAGTATCGTGCCCTACTTCTTCCAAATCGTTGTGCTTTCCGGAAACACGAAGGCATTTTTGAGAGTCGGCAATGCGTTTTGCCGAGCTTTCGCCTAAGCCCAAAAAAATATCTTTAAACTGATTCATACCGGCATTGGTAAACATCAAAGTTGGGTCGCCTTTAATGACCATCGGTGCCGAGGGTACTATTTTATGTTGTTTGGATTCAAAAAAATTTGTAAAAGATTTTCTTATTTCACTTGATTTCATTATCTTGCAATTTTGTAAGAAATTAATACTACTATTTGAAAGGCGAAATTGCAATTTTTCGGCTTCATTTCAAAAATTAAATTGTAAAAGAATAATTCCGGTTTGATATTTGTAATCAATTTGTTAATGAATTGTTGATAACTTTTTTGTTTTTTACACATTACTAAAAAACACAAAAGACAAACACACAAATCATTGAAAACAGTATATTTTGCTGTTAATTCAAAACTTTGCCTTAAAAAATATCTAAAATAATTGTAAATTATTTTTCACATATAATTTGAAAATAAAAGTCGAAAACCTTGCACGTAAAAAATATTTAATTACATTTGTCAATATTTTCGTCAAAAATTCATACAAATTCGTCAAAAAAAGACTTTTTTTCTCGAATTTCAGGTTTAACTAAAAAATGGAGTTATGTCAAAGCACAATTATCGATTTAATCACGACACATTAAGTTTTGAAAAAATCGAAAAGAGTATTTTAAGAACGATTTACAAAGTAATTATTCCGCAATTTTTACTCTCTTCAATACTCGGCATTTTCATGTTTATCGGGACTTCATACATTATTAAATCTCCCGTTGAAAAAAGTCTTTCGGAAAATAACAATAATTTGAAACTTAAATACGAGCTTCTCAATAAAAGTTTCGATAAATCGGCAAAATTTCTCGACAAACTGCAAAAAAGAGATGATTTTGTGTATCGCATGATATTTCAAGCCACACCAATACCTACATCTGTTCGTAATGCGGGCTTTGGGGGTTCGGACAGATACAGCGCCTTAAAAGGCTATCCGAGTTCTGAGTTAATGGTAAATACATCATTAAAATTGGATATTCTCTCAAAACAAATGGTGGTTCAATCAAAATCTTACGATGAAATCGTCAATTTAGTTAAAAAGAAAGAGAAAATGTTGGCTTGCATACCTGCAATACAACCTATTTCGAGCGGAGATTTAACTCGTTTTGGGTCTGGTTTCGGACTACGTTTTCACCCAATAATACACAAAATGAGAATGCACACCGGAATTGATCTAACAGCCCCGACAGGCACAAAAATATACGCCCCCGGTGATGGCGTTGTTATGAGAGTTGAACATTCGCGAAGCGGCTACGGAAACAGTGTCAGAGTAAATCATGGATTTGGAATCGTAACGGTTTATGCCCACTTATCGAAAATAAATGTTCGAGAAGGTCAAACTGTAAAACGCGGAGATATTATCGGTCTTGTGGGCAGTACAGGCTTATCTACATGTCCGCATCTTCACTATGAAGTTCGCATAAACGGAACACCTGTTAATCCGGTAAATTATTATTATAATGATTTAACCGATGAAGAATACAAAAAAATGACAGAAATGGCAGCCGGAGAAGAAACTCACTCCTACGAAAACGAAAAATAAACTTATTTTTTAATCGAAAATGGTTAAATTGACAAAACAATTTAACCATTTTTTTTAGTTGTCAATCTCATACCGAATTGAAATTTTTTATGCATAAAACATCATTATTCCTTTTTGGCATGATAATTATTTTATCAGCATGCGGAGTATCTTCACAACCAACAGAAAAAGAGCAAAAAACAAAAGATACAATAATTATTGATACTATCGTAAAAACTCGCCCCGATTCAGTTAAACACGATTTAGTTTTCAAAAAACTGCAATTAAAAAATCTAAATCCACAAACTGCATACCGCGAAAAAGAAAAAATTGTAAAGCAACTGCTTCAAGCCAAAAATATCGACATCAATTCCGTTGAAGTTCTGTTCAGAGTGATAAAACAAGAACAAATTCTCGAAGTTTGGGCAAAAGACCGCACTCGAAACGAAAAATATCAAATAATAAAAACATATAAACTCTGCGTGGACGACAATCCGGACACCTTGCGGGGAATAGATTTACTGATTCCGGAAAGTTTTTATCACATTGCGAAATTTCATGCTGCAAATCCGTATTTTATCCGAATGGAAATAAATTTCCCGAACGAATCGGACCGTAAACGCGGCAGAACCGGCGGCGATATTGCCATTCACGGCGGCTGCTACTCAACTTATTGCTCTCCTTTTACCGATGACAATATCAAGGAAATCTATATCTTTGCTACCGAAGCAAAAGCAAACGGGCAAAAAAATGTGCCTGTTCACAATTTTCCCTTTCGCATGACAGATGAAAATACCGAAAAATTTATGAAAGATAAACGATATTCGGGCGACACTAAACGAATTACAAATTGGGAAAATATGAAATACGGTTTCCAATATTTTGAAAAAAATAATACCCTTTTCGATTTTTCGGTCGATGATAAAGGTAAATATCTTTACAATTGATAATGGATAATGGATAATTGATAATGCAAAGTCGTTTAGTTAAGAATTGTATTTGCTGTTCGGCTTAGGCTCTGCCTAAGTCGATTTATCATGACAGGCTCTGCCTGTCTGTCAAAGCAAGGCAGAGCCTTGCAAAATAAGTCCGAC
Organism: Draconibacterium orientale; assembly: GCA_020721645.1. Lineage (GTDB taxonomy): Bacteria > Bacteroidota > Bacteroidia > Bacteroidales > JAADGE01 > DYMH01. Next base: position 5,422 of record DYMH01000122.1, on the reverse strand, counting down.
TGAGGCAGAGCCTCAGCCGAACACATGCTTAACTAAACGAGATTGATTGATAATGGATAATTTTAAAAGATAAAGATTAATTTTTTCTAATATGCTTACAAAAAGGAAGTCGAAAATAATATTATTTCAATTTTCATGGTTACTAATTATTTTAACATCAATAATACACTTAAATTCCTGCCGGAATGGGGCATCTGCTGAAAAATTTGAAAAAATAAAAAATTCAAATTCGATTATTATCATCAACAAATTTATTGATGAAAATCCAAATACTTCGGAAGCAGAAGACGCACTAAAACTAAGAAATCAACTAATTTTCGACAGCATTTCAAAGATAAATACAGAAAAAGAATACAAAAAATTTATCAAATATTTTCCCGAGGCAGAACAAATCGCTTCTGCAAATCAAAAAATCAAAGAATTGAGCGGAATTCGTGCCGTAATCAGCACATTCAGAGGGAATAACGAGCGTAATTATTACGGCGATAAGTGTCCGTCGAGATTAGACGAAATCTGGACCTCAAACATGGGCTCCGGGAAAAGTTTTGCCTACGGAAAAATGTGGGTTTGGACCGGTGCCGGCTGGACAGGTCAGCCTTTGGTGGTTCAGGAAGACAGCAACACATACATCGTTCAGGGTTGTTTCGATTACAATGTTAAAAAAATTGATGCCCGAAACGGCAAAGTGTTGTGGAAATATAAATTCAACGATATTATTAAAGGTACCGGGACGATTTGGATAAACGAGAAAGCGGAAAACAAGGACGAAAAAGTAGTGATTATGCAAGGCAGTCGCCGCGGCGAAAGTGGTGAAGAAGCAGGTTTGGCTACAAGTTTCAGAGGAATTTCATATTTTTCGGGCAAAGAATTGTGGAAACTAAACAGCAAACGAACGGCTTCATACAGTCGCGATGTTGATGGTTCGGCAGTTACAATAGGCGATACGGCATATATCGACCTCGAAAACGGCGTTTTTACAGGTTTCGACCCCGATAAAAAAAACGGAGAACTACGAGACGGTATCTTTCAACCTAAAATTTTTAGTGAAACAAATCTATGGAATGAAGCGGATATTAAAGCACACGGAGGAAATTTAGTTGCCGAATCGTCGCCAACGGTTTTCAACAACAAAATATATATTGTTTCGGGCTCCGGGCATGTCTACGGCTATAATCTTAAAACGAAAACAGTGGATTGGGATTTCTATATCGGTTGCGATATGGACGGCTCGGCACCATTAACTAATGACAATTGTTTATTGGTTTCCGTAGAGAAAGAATACATCAAAGGGCACGGGGGCGTGTTTAAACTCGACCCCTCGAAACCGGAAAAAGATGCGGCAGTTTGGTATTTCCCAACAGGCACAAAACATTTTGCGTATTGGGACGGAGGTATCGTTGGTTCGGTTGCCGTGAACGACAAATATATCAAAGAAACCGACACGCACATTGCAGCATTTTTGGCTATCGACGGTTTCATGTACGTAGTAGATCACAAAAATTTATCGGGCGAAAAAGTTTTAGGTCCGGACGGTGTAACATTGTACCCGACACCTAAATTATTATTCAAACAATACGTAGGAGCTTCTATTTCTTCACCGATAATTGTAGGAAACCGTATTGTGGCTTGTACTTACGAAGGAATTTTTCTTTTTGAGCACGACCAAAATATGAAATTCAAACTCTTGGACAAAAAGAAAGATATTTCGTTTGAAGCATCGCCAATTTGTTGGAATAACAGAATTTACGTTGTTTCAAACACAACCGGTTTGATGTATTGTTTGGGTGAAAAAAACTAAAAACTAAAAACTAAAAACTAAAAACAATTAATATTATTATCTTTATAAATATGAAAAAAAACAATCTATTATTTACTGTTTTTTCTTTAATGCTTTTGATGTTTTTGTTTTCGTGCAACTCAACGGAACAAAAAGTAAAGGAAGAAAAAATTGATTCTGTGAAACAAGACAGCATCAGAAAAGCTGAATTTTTAGGAAAATACGACCGCTATTTCAACGACATTGCTCGTTTTATTGCCGGAATGGAACAAGAAAAAGGCAGTAGTTTAGCAAAATTCGATACCATGAATGCAGCAAAAGAATATCGCATTTCTATCGGCGAATTTTTCACACGCGTGAACGATAAAAATATTTCGAAAATGCGTGCTTTTTCGGACAATGAACTGAAAGATATTCGTAAAGATTCTTTGGTCTTGTTTTACCCGTTCAGCGGACCTGATTTTATCAATTCCGATGCACTGTTTCCCGAAGCTTTTACAACCGTAATGCTCGGGTTGGAGCCAGTGGGCGGTGTTCCCGACATTTCAGATGCCACAAACGATGAGCTGAAAACAATGTTTAAAGCCCTGAGAATTTCGATTGACTCCATTGCTCCGCTCGGATATTTTATGACCAATGAAATGAACCGAGATTTTCGCCGAGTGTCCGATTTAAACGGAACTTTGCCTGTAATCACTCTGTTTATGGCACGAAATAATTACCGCATTTTAAATGTTAAAAAAGTAACCATTGATTCCGAAGGGAAATTGGTGGAAAGAATTGCCGGTCAAGTTGATAAAGACGACCCAACCGATACTTACATTTCAGGCGGAATGATTGAATACATGAAGCCAAACGATTGGCGAGTTCGGAAAGTCTATTATTTTTCGCATGACGCATCTGACGAAAGCTTAGCAAAAACACCTCAACTGATTAAATTATTCGGAACCATTCACATTGATGTTGCATTTTTCAAAGCCGCATCATATCTATGCTCGTGGATGACAGACATGCGAAATTTCACATTAACAAACGCACAGACTATTGTTCAGGACGATTCGGGTATTCCGATTTCGTATTTCGATAAGAATCAGTGGAATATGCGGTTTTACGGAAAATATGAACGTACTTTGAAAGTTTTTCAAAAAGGCTTTTTTCAAAAAGATTTGAAACAAATCTATGATACCTGCAAAACAGTAAAACCTCTTGATTTCAGCTTCGGATACGGCGTTCGGATAAAACAGTCGAACATGTTGGTGGCAAAGAAAAAATAATTGACGAGGAGATGTGTTGATTAGCTGATGTGATGATTTGATAAGTAATGGTTAATTATTAATTGTTAATGGTTAATGAAGTAATAATTTGATTTTGATAAGAATACGGACATTCTAAAATACAAATAAATCTGTCCGATTACTTAATATAACAACACATTTATCTTCTATTAATACAACACGTTATCACATAGACATTCATCTCATTTAATATATGGAAAAACGAAGTTTCGGTTTATACACAACGGTTTCGGTTGTCATTGCCAACATGATAGGAACCGGCGTTTTCACAAGTTTGGGTTTTCAGGTTCTGGGAATCCAGTCCGGTTTTGCAATTATTGTTTTGTGGCTCATCGGCGGCATCGCCTCACTACTCGGAGCTTTGGTTTATGCCGAAATTGGTGCGGCAATTCCGCAATCGGGCGGAGAATACACCTATCTATCGAAAATTTACCACCCGTCCGTCGGATTTTTAGCCGGCTGGATTTCGTTTCTCGTAGGTTTTGCGGCTCCTGTTGCAGCCGCTTCGATTGCTTTCAGCAGTTACTTAACAAAGAGTGTCGATTTTGTCGGAATTTTCCCTTTTATCGGCAGATTTCCTCTGGTCAGCACGTTTGCAATTATAATTATTATCATCACCACATTATTTCATGCTATCAACAAAAAAGCCGGTGCAGCTTTTCAAAACTTCTTTACAACTTTCAAAATTATCATCATTCTGTTCTTAATTGCTGCCGGATTTATTTACGGCAATGTTCAGGATATCAGCTTTATGCCCGATAAAATGGCTTGGAAAGACATTATGAGTCCGGCTTTTGTTGTTTCACTCTATTTTGTATCCTATTCATATTCGGGCTGGAATGCAGCAGCATATTTTGCAGGTGAAATAAAAAATCCGACAAAAAATATTCCGCTCAGTTTTTTCATAGGAACATTCTTTGTTTCAGGTATTTATGTTATGCTAAACTATGTTTTCCTGAAAACCGTTCCGATTTCGGAATTGGCAGGGCAATTGGAAGTTGGTTACTTATTTGCCGCCAAAATTTGGGGAGCCGAAGTGGGCAGCATCATGGGTTTAATTATTTCTTTTCTTCTTGTTTCATCAATCAGTTCGATGGTGCTTGCCGGACCGCGTGTTACGAGTGCTATCGGCGAAGATTTATCATTCCTCAAATGGTTTGCCGGAAAAAATAAAAACGGCGTTCCCACACGAGCTATAATTGTTCAAAGTTTATTATCAGTTGTTTATGTGCTGACTTCAACTTTCGACCAAGTTATCACATTTATCGGCTTTACTTTGAATTTATTTACGATGATGACAGTTGTTGGTGTAATCGTTTTTCGTATCCGCCAACCAAAAGTTGAACGACCGTATCGAACATTTGGATATCCTGTTACACCGATATTGTTTATGATAATCAATCTGTGGATTTTGGTTTACGGACTCATCTACAAACCCGAAGAATCATTAGCCGGATTGGCTTGTACGTTGGCAGGACTTATTGTTTATTTTATTGGCAGTCGGTTTACAAAAAAATCAGCCTAAAATATTTACAACAATAATTTTACATGAAAAAGATTTTCAAATTCCTTCGGGATTCGCGGCTCGTCTTTAAAAATACCATAGACCGAAGACCCGCTGCCCGACATGAGCGAAAACAGAGCTCCGTTTTCGTACATTTTCTCTTTTATCATTTTTATTTGAGGATATTTTGAAAAAATCGGCAACTCAAAATCATTGTCGATAATTTCTTTCCATTCCGAAATAGGAATTAAAATATCCAAAGCCAAGGAACGTGTCGCTTTTTGTGCTTTCACCAAAGAATAAGCAAGTTTCGTATCAACGTGAATATCAGGTTTTACCAAAAGCAAATGATATGATTTCAAATCCAATTCAATATCTTCAAAGAGAATCCCTCGCCCAAAAGCGAATTTTGGTTTGTTTGGAATAAAAAATGCACAATCGCTGCCTATTTTCGAGGCATATTCTAACAATTCCTTTTCGGAAAGCATCAAATCGAATTTATCGTTCAAAGCCAAAAGTGTGAACGCTGCATCGGACGAGCCACCGCCCAATCCGGCTCCGAGCGGAATTTGTTTGTGAATATGAATACGCAGAGGCGGAATTTCAAAATCTTTTTTCAATAAATCAACAGCTTTCAAAATCAAATTATCTTTGGCATCGGTGTTCAAAGCCAAGCCACTCGATGATAATTCATCTTCCGAATTAAGAAGATTATCCTCAATTTCCAGAATATCATGTATTTCGAGAGGATAAAAAACCGTTTCGATATTGTGAAAACCATCGGAACGTTTTTCCAAAACCTTCAATCCGATGTTAATTTTTGCATTTGGATAGACTACCATTGTA
>DYMH01000121.1 GCA_020721645.1 Draconibacterium orientale | reverse complement strand
TTTTTCGTCTTCGGGGTGCTGCATAAGTCTATTTTTATCTGTAAAATAAATCGTATTAATTATATAGCGTTTCAATAATACCTCAATACAGTTATAAATATTTGAATATCAACTAAATATTTGAATATCAACTAAATATTTATAAAAATATTTTATTCTGTTATTATTTGATGAGTCTGGTATAAAAAGCTCAAATTTTGGAATCAGAGTCTCAAAGCGGTTAACTAATTAACTGTTTTACAATATTTTGATAACGAATAATTTTGCATATATAACCGCTATGCGACTTTTTAAACTGAACACACTTGATACAAATTTAAAATATTTTTACAGTAAAACAAAAATAGAAAAACTGCCAAATATTGAATTTGGCAGTTTTTTTTGAAATTTCTTAGCAGAGGGCTAATTCATTGATGTTATTTTAAATTTTACGGGCACAATAAACCATACGTTCACGGGGTTTCCGTTAATTTTTCCGGGAATCCACGTTGGAATTGTTTTTACAACACGCAAAGCTTCGTTGTCGAGCAGAATATCAGGTGAGGCTTTAAATATGTGAACGTTACCAATTTCACCTGTTTTCATTACTGCAAAACGAATATAAACCGTGCCTTCAACTTCGTTGGCTAAGGCTTCTTCGGGATAAATCGTATTTTTTGCGATGTATTTCAATAATTCGATTTGCCCGCCGGGAAAAATCGGTTTTTCGTTGATTTTTATATCATCGTAAATGGTTTGGTCATCGGGAATGACATTATTTACCGATAATTGAATGGCAACTTTGGCGGTATCGGTAATCTGATTATTTTTTTGACCGAGAAGTTGGTCGTTGGTTAAAAATTCTTCCTCTTTCTTTGTTAAAGAATCGACAATTACGGGTGGTTTTAACGAAATCTGTTTTATTGAAGGTGCAACCGGTTCGGGCAATGGCGGGGGAATAAATTTGTCAGTTTTATCATCGACCTCGGACATAATAAAAGTCCCATCATTTGCAAAAGAGGTATTGTCGTTGTTTTTGTTCAACATTCCGGCAATCAGCGGAGCACCGACAGCTGAAAATAAGATAAACAATGAAATTGCCAATGCAACACTTCCTCGTCGAGAGTAGCGTTTGCGTAAATCGTATGCTCCGTAGGCTTTGTTACGGTTTTCGAATACGATGTCATCGAAACTTTCGCTTTTTTTAAACATAACTTGATGATTTTAAAATTAGTAATGAAAATCTTCAAGTATAATTTTCCCATAAGTTCGTTTTAAAAATTTTAATAAATAGATTGGATTTATAAATAAGTACTTCATTTTTATGGAAAGGTTGCATGTAATTATTTAAAATGACAATTTTTTTGTTTTTTTTTTAAAAAATTAATCAGAAATAGTTGGAATTATCATCGAAAAAAAGGAAATTCTTATGTTGATTGAAAAAAAATACCAATACATATTTCATTGAATATCTGAATCTTACAAATACTAAAAAAAATGTTGAAAAGATTTTTAATAAAAAATCATTTTTTTTTCTTCAAAAAAAAACACAATATCAAAAAACAGTATATATTTACTCAAAATTATGTAAGGAGAAATACATAATATCGCATTAGATAACAGTCAATTAAATCAAATTTTTAACAAATTTTTTTCTCACTCATGGAAAAAAAAGATTCACACGTTTCAAAATCTTCTTTTGAATTGGAAGATTTTGAAGAACCTCCGCTTCTAAGAAAGGTCCGTCAATATCAAGGACTGCAAAAAACAACAGCCAAATCAACAAAACCAACGTTCCCCATTTCAAAAAAGTCAATCGACTTTATGAATCGGGTCTTTCCCGATGCAACGATAGCAGATTGGAACGATTGGAAATGGCAAGTAAAAAACAGCTTTGTATCGTTCGATGAATTAAAATCCATTCTTCGGCTTTCGGCAGAAGAGAAAGGATTTAGCGAACAAGCATTAAATTTGCCGGTACGTATTACACCCTATTTTGCAAGCCTGCTTGATGGCGATAATCCCTTGCAGGCACTTCGAAGAACCGTTGTTCCTATATTAAACGAACTCAGGTTGTCGAAAGGTGAAGAATCGGACCCGCTGGGCGAAGAGCATGACAGTCCGGTACCTTTGATTATTCACCGTTATCCTGACAGAGCCTTGTTTTTGGCAACCGATTTTTGCTCGGCTTATTGTCGGTATTGTACACGTTCGCATAACGTGTCAAAACCGGGAAAAAATCAGCACGGTAAATCGGCAATCGACACGGCAGTAGATTATATCCGCAAACATACCGAAATACGCGATGTGATAATTTCCGGCGGCGACCCATTGACTTTGCCCGATTCTCGTTTGGAATACATATTATCGAGTCTTCGCAGCATTGAGCATCTTGAAATGATACGAATCGGAAGTAAAGTTCCGGCAGTATTGCCGATGCGTATTACAAAGGAGCTGACGGATATGCTGAAAAAATATCACCCGCTTTATCTGAGTTTGCATTTTACGCACCCCGATGAAATGACAATCGAAACCCAAGAAGCTTGCAATCGCTTGGCTGACGCAGGCATACCGCTTGGGAGCCAAACAGTTTTGCTTCAAGGAATTAACGACGGCGAGGGTGTTTATAAGCAATTAACCCACGAATTGCTTAAAGTAAGAGTTCGTCCGTATTACCTTTACCAATGCGACCCAATACCCGGTTCGGCACATTTTAGAACTCCTGTTCAAAAGGGTTTGGATATTATTCGTGAATTACGCGGATTTTCTTCCGGCTACGGCGTTCCGCACTACGTGATTGATGCTCCGAAAGGGGGTGGAAAGATTCCGCTTTTACCAAATTATTTTGTCGACAAAGAAGATGATGGCGAAATAAACTTGCTGAATTATGAAAATAAATTGTACAAATATCCTGATTATTTGTAATTTATTGTATATGAGGCACTAAAAAAATTGAGAACAAACGTTGAAGATTCAATCATTGTTCTCATTTTTTTTGTTGCTTTCAGAGGAAATTAATTGACATTAAACTTTAATTTCGGCATATTTCACTGCTGCACGGCTTTCTTTGCGAATGACGGCAAACGAAACTCCTTCTTTAATGGGTGCTGAGCCTTTTCCTTGAGCATTGTGAATTGAGGGGTCGATTTGCAGGGTTTGTTCGGGCGAAATAAATTCGTATTCTTTGAAATTTTCGTTGATAATTTTTGCTGTCAAATCGAGTAATTCGCGGCGTTCGGGCGTTCGGGTTTCGGTGATTGATTCCAAAAAGTCGATTGTGGCTTTATGAACTTTTTCCATGTTTTCTTTTTCGTCTTCGGTCAATTCTTTAAGAGCGCTTTGAATGAAAGCCCAGCCTCGACCGAATTTGATAACAAATTCGGCGGTTTGTTTTTGCGGATGTTCAACGGTTTCATTCAACATATTTCGCATCTGTTTGCGGCTTGGCGTATCAATATCTTCATCTTTGAAAAAAATTGCAATGAATTTTGATAAAGGTAAAGCATTTTGAAGTTGTTTTTCGATTTTAAATTTTTCGGTTTCATCGTTTTCGAGCTGTTGTTGAAGCATGGCGAAGTTTTCCTTCATTTTCGCCATTTTTTGTTCCGCTTCGGCATTTGCGATATTTTGTGAAGCTTCATTTTGATTTTGCTGATTTTTCAAAATTTCGTTTCCGAGTTCGGCGAACTGTTCTTGTGCGAAAATTGTTTTCAGTGCACGAAGGAGCCATTCTTTACCCGAAATTTCATCGGGCGAAGCGAAGGGAAGTTGCACCCACGAATTACTCTTCAACATATCGAAAACTCCGGCTCCAATTGTGGTATGAATCCAATCGGCAATGGCTTCTGGCGATGAAACGGTCTGCGGAGTCAATAACTGTTTATTGTCTTCAATTTGAGCGGAATCTGTGTTTTTTTGCGTTCCGTTTTCGAGATTTGTAACATTTTTTTTTATCGACAACGAGCCTGTTTGAATGTTTTTGTTTTCGTCTTCGTTGTTTCCGGTTGATATTGAATGAGATAGCTTGGGCATGGGGTTTTCAAATTTAGATTTGTTGAAATTATCATTCAAAAGAAATCAAATTTTCGATTAAATCTTTTAATTCAGTCGAAATTCGTATATATTCTTGTGTTTCAGAAATTTCGGGAATATAAAAATCGTCAGGATAACGAATATCAACTCCAAAATCTGTCAAGTTTTTAAAATCAAATTTTTCAAATAATAGAGGATTTATAGAAATACATTTGCTTAATAAAAAATCGACATCGTGCGTTTTTGGAAATTCAGTTTTCTTGTAAACAAGAAATGCTTTTAAATATTTTTCAACAGCTTGCTGTCAATTAAACAAATTGTACTTGCGTATAATTCAGTATTTTGTATAGATAAGGCATGAATAACCGCGATATCTTCACCAGCCCTGAATAGCCATTGTTTTATATATTCATTTTCATTTTCTGTCATATTTCTACACCCTCTGCAATTGCATTTTTTACAATATGTCCGGTAAGTTGTTTTTTGTTTAAAATTTCCTGTTCACTTTCAATGATTATATCTGAAAGAATATCGTATGAAATAAGTGATTTGCGAATTTTTGAGCGAAATTCTCTTTTTTCTGAAATCGGCATGGTTGTCTTGGTAGTAATTAACAAATCATAATCGCATTCTTCCGTATTTTCATTTCTTGCTCTCGAACCAAAAAGCACGATTCTGCACCCCGGCAGGATTGAAAAAATCTGTATTTTTATGGTTGAAAGTGTTTGAGAGTTTTGCATTTAGAATTCGAATCTTAAAGTTTAATAACAGCTTTATTTGGCAATGTTTTATTTAATTAATCTACTACATTATTTTGATATTTTACAAACCCGAACACTTCAATATTCTCGGTATTAATTTTAAAAACGATTGTATAACCTTTGAAAATCAAGTCTCTTATTGTTTCATCATCGAAATAAATTGATTTTCTGCAACTTCGCGGATTGTCAATAATTTTATTAATTGCATGTAATATTTCTTTTTTAAATTTTCTTGCAGATTTGGGACTGTCAATTGCAATAAAATCTGTTTGATTATCCAACCTATTCAAAAATGTATCTTTAAGTAATATTTTCATATTTTTGAATAACTTTTTCCAATCGAATTTCAGCTTCCTCCATTGTATAAAATTTTGCCTTTCCCGACTTAATTTCTTCCAATTCAGCATTCAAATATTTTTTTGCTGACTGAAAATCAATATCATCGGAAACAACTTCAATTTCTTCTTTTTGAAAGTTATTTAAAAACAACAAAAACTTTTCGTAAACAGAATCGTTGATATTTAATTTTAATGTGTGCATTATTTAGTGTTGTGTTTATTTTTTTAATTTCAGATTAGAGATTAACGATTTTTGATTTTCAGATGTCTCTAAAACAACTGAATCAAGAAAATCCCTGTATCCAACCAATATCCGTGTTCGTCGGCGAGCGATTGGAGTTTCATTTCGAGTTCGGTTGCCGGAATTTTCTTGCCTTCTTTGTCCATGACGTTTCGCAGCGGCTTGAGCTGTTCTTTGTCGCGTGGATTGCGTTCAAGGTCGAAAGTAAGCGGTTCGCGGTCTTTCAGCATTTTAGCACCTTCCGAAGTTGCATAGGTCAGTTTGAACATGGGTGCCGAAATCCACGAATCCGAAGGCATTTGTCGCCTGCCGAGCATCATGTGTCCGTAAAATTTAATGTTTTTATTGTCGGTGTTCGGGTCGAGGAACAATTCTTTGATTTGGGCTTTGTTGGCATCGTATTCGCCGATGTAATCTGCTGTGCTGTCGAATTTTTCTTTCAACAATTTTGTATCAATCGTAAAATCTTCCAAACGTCTCAGAGTTCCCGCCATTAAAGCCACTGTTGCCCCTACGGAAACACAGGTTTTCGGGTCTTTGATTAAGCCGTTTCCTTCGGCAAACGGATACCATGTTCCGATTCGGTAGTTTCCGAGTTGTACGATTTTATCGGGTGTTACGGGCAAATATTTGAGGAATAAATCGCGTACCACGGGCAAAGTTGTCGGTCGTCCTGCCAACAAGACATAATCGCATTTGAATTGTGCAATAATTCCGCACAAATCGCCTATCATTTTTTCAACAACATCTTTTACAACATTGTTTGTTCCGGCATTATTGAGATTCCAAATAACTTTTTCGAGGTCGAAATCCGGAGCACCCTCCGAACGGAAAGCCACATTGATAAAGTCTATCAATTGTTGGTTGGGGCGGGGGTGTTGCATAAAAAACGAATCGAAGCTGCGAATTTCCTGCGGACGCTCTTCGGTGGCGTGTTGCAGGATTCCGAAACCGATGGGCAGAGCGATTTGTTGAGCGAATTGCTTTTTCATTAACTTGTCGCGAGCCGTGGTTTTTCCGAGAAAGGGACCGAATAAAAATGTCATCACATCAACCGATTTTCGGCAACCGGCTTTGTCGGCAGCGGTTTTTACGGCAGGTAAAACGATGCGTTCAATCACTCGTTTCAAAATATCATCGCCTGCCAAATTGAAGCCTTCCCAAAATTTTGGGTCTGGCGTGAGGACGGAAATATTTGCCTGCGGATTTGCTTGATATGCGGCTATCATCAAATCTGATGTTCCGCCGCCGATATCTACACTGGCAATGGTTACCGCAGGTTCTCCTGTAAATTGAGTATCCAATCGGCGTTTGCCTACGGTTTTGATGTATAAATTGGCATTGTTCATAAATCGGTCTTTTATTTCGCCGTAAACAAAAGCCAACTGGCTTGTCGTTGCTTCATCGAAAGCCCATTCGGTTTTCTTATCGGCTTCGCGTTTCATGTCTGCCGGGTCGGGAATAATTTCGAGTTTTTCGTCGATAAACGAATTGTTGAAATATGTTTTCAGAGCCGTAAGTGCATCTTGGGCGTGTTCGCGAAGAATGCGTTGTTCGGTTTGCAACATTGCCGTGGGGCAGGTCATTGTGATGCGTTTCAGTTTACGCGGCAAGGTTTCCTGTCCTTGTTTATTTCGGAATTCGTAACTGTTCACAAAATTTATTGCCTGCATAAATATTTCGGCGAGTGCGAAAGTCATCAACGAACTTCTGGAATAGTAAGGATTCATTGCCGGATATGGTTTTTTCAGCTCCGGGTCATCGGCTGCTTTGGCACGTTCTTTTTCGAGCAAGCTGCCATCTTCGGTAAACAATTCGGCTAATCCGTAAAGTGCAGGTTTTGCAAATGGTTCGGGTGTTTTGGAGATATAGGTCCACGGAAAAGCTTGTTTTTCCAAATCCCACAAATAGCGTTTGGGGCTCGACATGATGGAATTTGAATTGTCGTTCGTATTCAAAACCGCCAAACGTAAGGCTTCTTTTCCTACTCGCAGTAGCGATGGCCACGAAAAAGCTCCGGGATTTCCTGACATAACATAAGCTGCTTCGTTACCTAAATCGGCTTTTACGAAGGCAACACGCATCTCAAAGGGGTCGGCATACGTGCGGTCGGGATATGTTAAATCTCGCAATTCCAAGGGAACAGCATCGGTAAATTGAAACGATTGCCCGGATTTTCCGGATTCGACTAAAATTCCGCAAGTTCGCGAATTACCAACGTCTAATATCAAATCGACTTCCACCGAACGTTGATTTGTGTGCAAAGTGAGTTTTGGGAAGGCTTCAGCCTTTTCCAGTACTTTTAAGAATGTAAGATAATGTGATGTGTGTAAAAAGAAATAGTCATCGGTTGGTTTTCCGAGTGTTTCGAGGCGTTTATCGAAATAGGATTTCAGCCATTCCTGAACCCATTCGCGAGCTACAAAAAAGAAATTGTCGGACGATTTTGCGGCACATTCGAATATCGAATTTTGAGCATCGCGAGCCGTAGGTGTGAGATAAGTATCACTGTTTTCGGCAGTTTTGGTATCAAAAGCCAAAACGACTTTATGTGTGTATTCACTTTCTTCTTCGTTGATTCCGGAAATGCGTGTAAGCCACATCATTGCCCATGTTTCGGGTCCTTGTTGGAATTTTTTTCCATCGTAACTTTTTCTCAAATACGGAATGGGAATCCAAACGCCTTCGTAACTTTCGAGGGCTTCGCGCGAACGAACGGTGATAATTTTGTGTTCGGGGATTTTTTCGATTAAATGAGGCGGAATTTTTTCTTCGATAATGTCGCCGGTTTCAGGGTCTGATGCCACTTTTCGGATTTCATCGGTGAGTTCGATATATTTTTGTTGTTTTTCGTGATAATACGGAAAAACAAAGGTGTATTCTTTATTTCCTTCGGCATCTTGTTCCATTTTTTCGTAAAAATCTTGATTCACCTTTAATGCCGGTGATTTGGAATTGAGATTGATTTTTACGGTGTAAAATTGGATACCGGAATCGGCTATCAGACTGAAATTTTGTTGCATATTCTAATAATTAGATAATTTGAGAATTAGGAAATTTGGAAATTTGAAAATTTGAAAATTGTCAATTTTCAATTGATTATTGTTTTGTTCCGCAATACGGGCAAACCGGAATATTCGGTATTACTTGTTTGCAGTCGGGATTGATACATTGTGAGAGTTTCGATTTTTTGATTGTTGTTTTTGCGGCTTCAGATTCGGCTTTTTTCTTTATTGATTCGGCTGTTTTTTGGTCTTTTTCATTTTTCAATTTTTCTTCGTACAATTTGGTTTTAAATTTAACTTCTTCCGCTGCATAAACATTGAAATATTTTCGTTGATGTTGCCAGCCGTTTTCACTGATATGCCGAGCAAAATGGCTTTCGCCGCGTGCAAAACAATATTTTCCCAAAACGGTAAAATTATTTTCGAGTTCTACCGTAATGTTTTTATCCGATATTTTTACTTTTAATTTATTGTCGAGAGTTGTTAGAGGTTTTAATCCTTCAAAATCGACTAAAAATTCTTGTTCTTTTTGATTTTGCATTTCCACACAAAGAACAACGACTTTTGGACTGTTGCCCACCAAATGATTAATTAATCGCTTATCTATCGTAAAATTCAAAATTCTGTCTGTTTGCGGGAGTTTTAATATAATTTCGGATATGTTTTGTTCCCAATCTATCTGTTTCTGAATGTTTGCCATTTTTTCTTATAACGTTTAAAATTTTAATACAACAAACAAATATAAAAAAAATCCCTTGAAATTTCTATTTTTCAAGGGAAATAATTAAATGTTCGTCGAAAACATGCGAAAAGGATATTTTTATAAGAATAAAAATTCCAAAAGATTATATTTTGTGATTCCGTTGTTTGATATTTTTTTTAATTTGGCTTTCATTTTAACTTCCTGAACAGGAAGTTTGTCTATTTCTTCGCCTTGGTTTTTCCACATTTCGGGTGCCGCATTTGGGTCGCCTGCCCAGCCGGAACCTGCGGCGTAAATTTGTATTTTGGCATCAAAAATATCGTTGCCCATGTCGGATAATGAAAGAATTTGTGCAAACAGAAATCTTTCGCCATCGCCCATTCTGATAACATATTTATTGTTTTCAAAAGCGATATTTTCAATCGGTTGGTTTTTATTGATTGCTTTGCCGAAAAATTCTTCGGCGGTTTTTGAAGCAATATCTGCATTTAGAGCTGCACTGTTGCCTTCGTTAACAATTTCCAAAGCCTTAAAATTATTTCGGTAATTGTAGTAAACCGCAAAGTTGATTTTTATTTTATCGATTATTTTTCCCTGCGAAAAAGTATCGGTATAAATCTTGGAAAAATTGCTGAAAAAAACGTTCAAATTGCTCTTTTCCGTGGTCGATAAGTGTGAAAAGATGTCTTTGCCCGAATCTTTTGCCCTGTTATTGCACGAGTTTATCGCTAAAAGAAAAGCTGTGAAAAGAATGAAGTGTGTTATTATTTTTGTTTTCATTTTTTTAAATTATAAATATTTTGAGTTGCATTTTTTAAAATAATGGTACTGATTTTCGGCGTTACCTAGTTTAGAATGAACAGCGAATTTTTGGAAAACATTGCATTTACGGTTTTTGGAGTTGTATCTTCTATTTTACTGTTGATCACAAGATATGTTTGCCCTTCGGTGGTATCGATGATGATATTTTGGGTATAATCGGATCCGTATGCCGAAATTTTGTACAAATAATTTTCGTTGTTTTTTGTAATAACAATTGAAATATCGCAAGCATCTTCGCCTGACATTTTAAAATTTCCGGAATAATCGGGCATCAATTTTCGAGCATCTCGTACTTCAACATCAGAATTGTTTTTTAACTATTATCTCTAATCCCTTTATTACAAGATATTGTCGAAAATACTACAACTAAAATAAGTATTGAAATACTAATTTTTTATACTCATATTTTTATATTTTTTCTACATTTAAAATTTGATAGCATGGTTCAGCTTCTCCGGTAATTACACTTATTTTTCCTTTGGGGTTTAATCGGAAAGTGATTTTAAAAGTTGAACCGACAAATTCTTTGTTTGCCGACATACCGTCTTCTCCGATGAACATATATTTGAGTTCGGGTTCTGCCGGATTTGTGTAATTTCTGTAAAAGATTCTTCGGTTTCCGTCCGCTTGGTCAAAAATCAGTTGTGCTTCGCCTTCCAAAACATTTGCTTCGATAAATTTGGCTGTAATGGTTTGGTTATCTGATTTTACGGAATCGACAGAAGTATTCGTGTTTCCTTCTGTTTGTTTTGTCTCGCTTGAATGGCAAGAGATTATGAAACCTACCGCAAAAAACGCAGCAAATAAAATTGTTGTGATTTTCTTCATTTTACAAATTTCTAATTATTAATACTTTACTTCTTTTTGTTCTTTGAGCACATATTTTTGTCCGTCCCACGTAAAATAGCTTTCAATTATTCCGCCTCTTCCGGAGCCTTGACTTGCAATAAAATCGTGCCATCCGTTCTTTGTTTTCTTTTCAATTCGGACTCCGGCATCGGAAGAGGGCACGGTTTCTGTTCCGGAGAGAAGTTTCCAATTTTTGTCGATATTTGTGAACAAAGCATAATCCATACCTCGCGAATAGCCCAAAACGGCGAGAAATTCTTCGTTTACGCCATCATCGTTCAAATCGAGTTCGAGCTTGCTTGTCCAGCCAAAATCACCGACAAGGCTGTCTTGATTTTTTAAGATTTCGGAATAATCGTAAGCCGAGGGACTTATTTTTTCTGCAGATTGTAATGAATCGTTAGATTTTGCGGTTTCGTTTGGTTGCGAAGTGCAAGAAAAAATCAGTGCAGTTACTGCCAAAATTACCAAAAAGTACATTTTTCTTATTCCAACTCTATTCAATTTTTTCATTCTCTGATTTCCAATTTTCTCATTTCCAAATTTTCACAAGCTGAATTCAAGCCACTAATGCAACTTTATTATTAGACAAATATATACTTAAATATTCATTGGGTGTTAAAAATTTTAATTTTTTTCGCGGTCGATTATTTAAAATGTCTTGAACCATTTTAATGTCGCTGTCAGTTATATTATCAAATGATGTTCCCTTTTTAAAGTATTGACGAATGAGTCCGTTTGTATTTTCATTTGCCCCTCTTTCCCATGAATGATAGGGTTCTGCAAAAAAAACATCTACTTTTAATTCGGAACTTATCAGCTTGTGTTCTGCAAATTCTTTTCCATTATCACTTTTTATAAAGAGGAGCATTGTAAAACGTAACAATGACCGGCGAAACACATGAAAAAACATCATAAAATAATTTTGAAAAAACAAAGCCCGAAAATTGTTTTACAAATTTTCGGGCTTTAAGTTTATTTCATTTTTTTAATATACAACCTTTACAACACCTGCTGTATGATAAAAAG
>DYMH01000120.1 GCA_020721645.1 Draconibacterium orientale | reverse complement strand
GTGTCTTCGAGAATAATAAATTTCGATGCCAAAGCCGGAGCTTCTTTCATCACTTGTTTCAAACTGTTGGCAACGCAATGCGAACGTGCTTCCCCCGACAGATACACGTTTTGATAGGTCGAAAGTGTTTTTATAAGTGCTTGGTTCAATTGTGTTTCAGGACGCTCAGGGTCGGGAATTTGAGCAGTAAAAGCTCCAAAATGTTCCGAAAAAGGATACGTGCCTTTGGTTACTGTTTGGTAAAATTTACCGTCTTTGGTCCAGTCCGTAATTGAATCCATTAATGGTTGAAAAATGGCTGCACCTTCCGAGCCGATTAAACAGTGTGCAGGCCAAATTACGTGCGGATACTCGCCTTGTGCTTCCAAATCTTTCAGATATTTCAAACAACGAGGCGGGTCGAATCGCGGAGTCCATGTTCCGTTTTCTGCGTCTTTGCTTGTAATGAAGGTGAAAGGGGGTGGAAAATTACCGTCCTTATCTTGCCAAAAACTCGGATGTGCAATGTCGTTGGGTTGGTGCGAATCGAGCGTAATGCCGATATAGTCGATTTTTTTTGAGTTCGCCTTTATCCAATTCGACAATTTTATCATGTCCTTGTCGGCATTGTTTACAAACAGTGAACCGCGACCGTTTCCTTGTGCATCGCCCGGATTACAAAACGAATTTTGTGGGTCGATAATCAATAAAGCATTTTTTTTCATAATTGTTAATTTTTAATGATTAGTTGTTAGTTATTCATATAGTTTTCATTCTTTAAAAATTCTATATTTAGTTTCTAAATTTCAAAATAGATTCCTTTTTTTAGGGCATTTTCGTATTTTTTCTTATCGAATTTGTAATAATATGCCGCACGATGTGCAACGCCTTTTTCTTTTTCGTTCAGACGAATTACCAATTCGGTCTTATCGATTTTCTTACGGAAATTTCGTTTATCTAATTTTTTTTGAAGAATAGCTTCGTAAATGTGCTGCAAATCCGAAAGAGTGAATTTTTCGGGCAATAATTCAAACCCGACAGGTTGATATCTGATTTTACCTTTTAGACGATTCAGTGCCATTTCAACGATTTCCGCATGGTCGAAAGCAAGCGGCGGAATAGCGCCAACCGAATACCAACGAGCTTTTGCGGCATCATCGCCTGCTATAACAATATAATCTTCTCGCTTAACAAGTGCAAAATATGCCGTTGAAATAACCCGTCCGCGCGGGTCACGACCCGGATTGCCGAAAGTGTAAAGTTGTTCGATAAAAACATTGCTCACATTTGTTTCTTCCATCAATTCGCGTTTTGCGGCTGAATCCAGTGTTTCGTGTTCGCGAACAAAGCCACCCGGAAGTGCTGCGTGTCCTTTAAACGGTTCAATGCCTCGTTTAATCAAAAGAATTTTTAAATCCGAAGCATCGTATCCGAAAATCACACAATCCACCGTAAGAGCGGGGCGAGGATAATCGTAGCAATAATTGTTTTTTGGTGTCATGTTTGATAGTGTAATTATAACACAAAGATATTATCTAAAAAATCAAAAAGCAAGTATTTTAGTGTGAAAATTTAATTAAAATCTGAAATAAAAAATAAGTATTTGATTATCAGTATTTAGTCAGTTTTGGTCGATTTTTAAAATTCGTTTGCCTAACGCTAATTTGGAAACTGTTAAGACACAAGTTTCGAGTATCGTATATCAAGTATCAAGACACGAGAGTGAAGAAAATGCCTTCATTCTATTCATTTTCTACATTTAATTCATTTTTTTCATTTCCACATCAACATATCAAAATAAACACATTTAATATTGACGAAAAGCGACTATTAATAGATAATATGATTTAAAATAATGTACGAATATATTCGTAACAGGCTAATAGTTTATGTGATATCATTATAAAAAAAGAATAAAAATAAAATGTTAAATTTTAATGTTTTTTTGATGAATTGAATTTTTTAATTACATTTGTGATGCTTATGTTAAATAAGCATCTCGGATAAATCTTATCTATTAACTAAAAATTGTTTTTTTATGAAAAAAATTATGTTCTTACTTGCTCTTTTTACATTTGTAGGAGTGCAGGTTTTTGCGCAAAAAACGGTTACGGGAACCGTAACCAACGCAGATGACGGTGCAGCAATGCCCGGAGTCAACGTGTCTGTGAAAGGAACAACGACAGGAACCATGACCGGCGACAACGGTGCATATTCCATCAATGTTCCCGAGGGAGACCAAACACTCGTTTTCTCATTCATCGGAATGCAAACACAAGAAGTTGCCGTTACAGGAGAAGTGGCAAATTGTAAGATGCAAACCGAAGAGTCTGTTCTCGAAGACGTTGTGGTAACTGCTTTGGGAATTTCGAGAGATAAAAAGTCTCTTGGTTATGCAATTCAAGAAGTTAGTGGAGACGATATTTCTGCTGTAAAGTCAGATAATTTTGTCAATTCCATTTCCGGAAAAGTTTCAGGTGTTCAAATTAAAGCCAATGGTAACATGGGAGGTTCGACGAATGTGGTTATTCGGGGATCTTCTTCCTTAACAGGAAACAATCAGGCTTTGTTTATTATTGACGGGATTCCGGTTAATAATTCTAATACAAATAGTTCGGGACAATTAACCGGGCGAAATGGATATGATTATGGAAACACTGCCTCTGATATCAATCCAAATGACATAGAATCTGTCAGTGTGTTAAAAGGTGCTGCTGCAACGGCATTGTACGGAGCAAGAGGAGCAAATGGCGTCATTTTGATTACGACCAAAAAAGGTGCTAAAAATAAAGGTATAGGAATAAAAGTATCATCAAATTTCACACTTGGTGTTATGGACAAAAGTACTTTCCCAAAATACCAAACAAATTATGGGGCAAGTTATGGACCATATTATAGTGATAGCGACCACCCCGAATTACAATATTATGATTTTGACGGAGACGGAACTGATGATTATGTTGTACCTACAACCGAAGATGCAAGTATGGGTGCTCGATTCGATCCTAATTTAATGGTTTATCAATGGGATGCTTTTTATGCTGAATCACCTAATTATATGAAAAAAACTCCTTGGACGGTTGGTGCAAATGGTCCCGAAACATTTTTTCAAAATTCAAAATCGTACAATAACACTGTGGAATTAAGCGGTGGAAATGATAATGGAGCTTTTCGTTTGTCCTATACGAATATGGATCAAACAGGTATCATGCCGAATAGCAGTTTGAAAAAGAATAATTTCAATCTTAATACAAGTTATGATTTAACGAAAAACCTTAAAATTTCAGGCTCGGCAAATTATATTAATACAAAAGGTAAAGGCAGAAATTCAACAGGTTACAGTGACAATATTATGTCAAGTTTTCGACAATGGTTCCAAATGAACGTTGACATTAAAGCACAAGAAGATATGTTCAACCAAACCGGTAAAAATATTACTTGGAATCCTCACGATGAATTTACATTAGTTCCCGAGTATTGGGATAATCCTTATTGGGTGAGATATAAAAATTACGAAACTGACGAAAGAAACCGATTAATTGGTTACGCACAAGCCGATTGGAAAATTACCGATTATTTTTCTGTAACAGGACGTTCATCAATTGATACTTACGACGAAATTCAAGAGGAAAGAAAAGCGGTAGGTTCAGTTGCCGGAGAGTTTGGTGTAGACAGACCGGACGTTCAATCAGGATATTCTGTATTTCGACGAAATTTCGTTGAAACCAATACCGATTTATTCGGAAATGTTAATAAAACTTTCGGAGACATTAGTTTCACCGGGATGCTGGGATTAAATATCAGACGAAACAAAATTTACAGCATTTACGCCTCAACAAACGGAGGACTTGCCGTTCCTGAAGTTTATTCCTTGGCAAACACTGCACAATCCCTTCTCGCACCTGAAGAAAATTTCGAAGAAATGGGTATCAATGGGGTTTATGCAACAGCATCTTTAGGTTATAAAAACTTTTTTTTCTTAGATGGTACAATTCGTCGCGATCAATCTTCAACATTGCCTAAAGATAATAACACATATTATTATCCTTCGGTTTCGACAAGTTTATTATTTTCTAATTTGATAAATGTCGATTGGTTACAACTTGGAAAAGTACGGGTTAATTACGCCGAAGTTGGTAATGATGCACCATATGCAGTAATTAAAGATAATTATCTTCAAAACACTGCATATAACGGAAATGGTTCAGTAACACTTCCGAGCACAAAAAATAATCCTGATTTAAAATCCGAACGAACAAAAAGCGTTGAAGCCGGTCTGGAAATGAAATTCTTGAAAAATAGATTAGGTTTTGATTTTGCATGGTATAAAATGAATACCGTAGATCAGATTATGCCTCTTGCCGTATCACCATCAACAGGATACTCATTCAAATATGTAAATGCCGGTGAAATACAAAACTCCGGAGTTGAACTTCAATTTTCAGTTGTGCCCGTTCAATTAAAGAATATACGTTGGGAAGTTGTATTAAATTGGGCAAAAAATCAAAATAAAGTTGTTTCATTAGCAAACGGTGTTGACAATTTACAAATAGCATCTTTGCAAGGAGGTATTACCATCAATGCTCGTAAGGGTGAACCTTATGGAACAATTCAAGGTACCGATTATGAATATTACTCAACCGGGAAACCAATTATACAAGATGACGGTTATTATCTAAAATCAGCAACTTCTGATAAAGTTATCGGTAATATTAACCCCGATTGGAACGGCGGAATCAGTAATACGTTGAGTTATAAAAATTTATCATTTAGCTTTTTGATTGACATGCAAAAAGGAGGTTCTGTCTTCTCGTTAGACCAATACTACGGTTTGGCAACAGGTTTATATGATGTAACCGATTATACCAATGACTTGGGAAATCCTGTTCGAGATGCAGTTGTTGATAATGGCGATGGTACATACGGTGCTGAAAGCGGCGGTTTAATTTTAGACGGCGTTTTTGAAGACGGAACACCCAATAATATTCGTATTGCAGGTGATTATTATGCTTTTGGCTATGAAAATAAACCAAATTCCGCATTCGTTTTCGATGCTTCGTATGTTAAATTGAGAGAAGTTGTTTTATCATATACATTACCTAAGTCAATTTCCGGAAAATATTTCTCAAACATAACTGTTGGTTTTGTTGGTTCAAATTTATGGATAATAAGCAAAAATTTGAAATATGCAGATCCTGAAGCAGGACAAAGTGCAGGAAATATTCAAGGTTGGCAGAGCGGCGTTATGCCATCAACCCGAAATTTTGGCTTTAACTTAAGCCTCCAATTTTAAAAATGGTTATCAAACATAAAATTTAGTAACAAATTTCTATGTATGATAAATTATTAAATTTAATTAATACTTTAAAAATGAAAAATAAAATATTATCAATTTTTGTTTTTATCCTATTATTTGCTTCATGTACAAAAGACTTTGAAAGCTATAATACGGATAAAAAAAATCCCGCGACTACGCCGGGTGATCCCTTGTTCACCAGTGGAACAATTGCTTTAGTCGATCAATTATACAGCACCAATGTTAATGTCAACGTGTGGAAATTATTTTCACAATATTGGACAGAGACCACTTATGTTGATGAAGTCAATTATAATGTTTTAAGCCGTAATATACCTGATTTACAATTCAGAATTTACTATCGTGATATTTTACGGGATTTAAAAGAATCTCGAACATTAATATCGGCTGAGACACCAATTTTGGAATCTGATAAAATTGTAAAGAATAATAAATTGTTAATTATTGACATTTTGAGTTCTTATACATATCAACAATTAGTTGATATGTTCGGAAATGTCCCATACAGCGAGGCATTGCAAATTGAAGACATTACACCGGCCTATGATGACGCTTTTACAATTTATAAAGATTTAATTGTAAAAGTAAACACTGCTTTAACAGGATTAGACGATTCTTATGGCAGTTTTGGTTCTGCCGATCCTATTTATAACGGTAATGTTGCTTCGTGGAAAAAGTTTGCAAATTCATTAAAAATTAAATTAGGAATTGCAATTGCCGATGCAGATGCTACATTAGCCCAAACAACGATTGAATCAGCATTTTCCGGAGCTTTTACATCAAAAGACGATGAAGCTGTTATGGAATATTTTTCATATCCACCCTATCAAAATCCGCTGTATGACGATTTAGTTGCTTCAGGTCGCCACGATTTTGTACCTGCAAACACCATTGTGGATTTAATGAATCAATTAAAAGATCCTCGAAGAAGTGCATATTTTACTTTGTATTATAATGCGACATTAGATACATTTATATACAAGGGTGGAACTTATGGCGTAAGAAGTTCATACGCAAAATATTCTCATATCAACGATAATATACAAGCTTCTAATTATCCTGGGACTGTGATGAGCTACACCGAAGTATTATTTTACTTAGCAGAAGCAGCCGCCAGAGGTTTTAATGTTGGACAAACCGCAGATGTTTTGTATTATAATGCCATAAGTTCTTCGATTCTTGAATGGGGCGGAACTTCGGCAGATATAACAGCATATTTTCTTGAACCGGACGTAGTTTATAATACCGCTGATTGGAGAAAATGTATTGGAACTCAATCATGGCTTGCTTCGTATGTCCGTGGATTTGAAGGATATACTACATGGAGACGATTAGATTATCCAATTTTTACTGTTGCTCCGAGAATTTCAGGTTACGACCAAATTCCTGTTCGATTTACATATCCTGTAAACGAGCAAACACTTAATGCCGATAATTATTATAATGCAGCAAGTGCAATTGGAGGAGATATAATGACAACAAAACTATTTTGGGATAAATTCTAAAAATAAATAATCTATCAAATTAAGACCATACATTTTTTGTATGGTCTTTTTTTTATAATATTTTTCGTATCTTTATTTTTCAATCAAAATTCATACACCATGCCCCCCACCCACGACCTTCTCACAAAAATAAACTGGTTTCTCACACCAATTTCCGATTTAATCCTCTTCCTTTTTACCACCCAAACCGGAATGTGGATTATGATACTCGCATTTTTCGGATATTTAATAATTCCGATTTTCGATGCACTTAAAATGAGAAGATTAGCCTATAAAGCGGCTTACAACAACGGAAATTTTCCCTTCTTTGAAAAAATCTATATCTCTTTGCGTGTTTTAACACGAAATTTTGCGAAATTTGTTACACAAGTTCCTGTACTATTGGTTGTTATAGTAGTTATGTTTTTAATTGTAGGGTTATCGACCGGCTTGCAATCTATCGAAAGTTTTGTTCAGGACAGAAACAAAATCAAAGAACTTCAATCTATTTTCAAACAATTGGATCAACGCTACAAAGTTGCCGAAATATCAATCAGAAAAATTGATAAAATTACGGCAGAAACAAGCCTGAATGTGAAATTTTACGACAATGCAATTTCCGATTATTCAAAAAATACACAAAACATCACAATAAAAGGAACGGATATTTATTTCGATGCCATCATCTTAAATTTCGATTACAGCGAAATTGCAAGCGGCGAAAAACGTAATTTGGTGGTTCCTTATCGAATTTTCAGCGATTTGGTGCCTCAAAGTCAGGGAATTACCCTTAATTTAAAAGACACCGCCGGCATTCCGCTCATTTTCAAACGCGATACCGCCAATATCTATGGGCAAAGTGCAACAAAGTATGACGAAAATATTCGGCTGTTTTCCAAGTTTTTAACCGACCCTAAAACTGCCGGAAAAGAAGGCGTTCGCAGTGCTTACGGAAATGCCGTTCACAAAAAAGTGCGGGAAGGCGAAACGCTTATAATTTGGGTAGAACAAACCGGAGGTTTGGTGATTAAAGACAAAGAAGATTTTTAGGGGTAAAAATTGTTTGAAAACAAATTTGAGCAGTTTTCGTGAAAATATTGAAAAATAATTGGCTATCCGTAAAGAGTACCAAAAAATCAATTCAATCCATCAACAAATCACCAAATCATCACATCAATAAATTATCACATTAAAAAATCAAACCTAAAAAGGATTTTTGATAATAAATTTTAGCTTTCGGTTAAATAACGTTAAATTTGCGTTTTCAATATTGTACAAACACAATACGTTCCCAAGAAATGATCAGCCGACGACAACTTCGAGTAAAAACCCTACAAACACTCTATTCCTTTTTTAAAAACGGCGATAAATCGATACAAATCGCCGAAAAAGAGTTGTTTCACAGCATCGAAAAATTTCACGAATTGTATTATTCGCTCTTTTTGCTTCCCGTTGATGTGCAACGATATGCTTTAAAACTATCGAATTTACGCAGAAAAAAGCAAATAGCTTCTTCTCAGGAAATCAATCCCAACACACGATTTATCGACAATCCGGTGATTCAGATGATTGCCGAAAGTGAAGGTTTGGCAGAATATCAATCCGAAAAAAAAATCGGCTGGGGAAATTACCCTGAATTGATAAAAAAACTCTACGAAGTGCTGTCGGAAAGCGAGTATTTCAACGAATACATGGAATCGACAGACGAATCGTTCAAAAGAGAAAAAGACTTGGTGAAATTTTTTTATACCGATTTGTTGTATAACAGTGTCGATTTACATCAAGTTCTCGAAGAAAAAAGTATTTATTGGCTCGATGATGTCGATTTTGTTTTAAGTATGATTGTGAAAACAATCAAAGAAATGAAAAAAGACCGCCCCGAAACACTCAATTTTTTGCCACTTTTTCAGAACGATGATGATAAGGAATTTGTAAAAACATTGTTCCGAAAAACCCTTCTCAACAATGCAGCATACAAAAATATGATTGAAAATCAGGTTGTTAATTGGGACGTAGATCGAATAGCATATACCGATAAGTTGATACTTTTGATGGCAATCTCGGAAATTATCGAATTTTCTTCGATTCCCGTGAAAGTTTCGTTTAACGAATATATCGAATTAGCAAAAAAATATGGTTCCGAAAAAAGCAGTTCGTTCATCAACGGCGTGCTGGACAAACTGATAGAAAATTTGACCAAAGAAAATAAAATTTTCAAAACCGGACGCGGTTTGATTGAAAATTGATTTGAAATCAAAACAGAAAAGTGAGAGCATTATATTTATATATAGTATTGGTTTACAGTTTATTCAGCTCTTGTGTGGATTCCAGCACCAAAACACAAAATATTGTTGAATTTGAAAAAAATTCGCCTTCACAAATCGTATTTGATACCCTAAAACACGATTTTGGCACCATCGTAAGAGGAGAAAAAGTTGCTTATGCGTTTCGATTTACAAACAAAGGCGGAAAACCTGCATTTGTGAAAAATGTAAAAGCCGAATGCGGTTGTACAGCTGTGGATTTCGACAAAGAAGCAATAAATCCGGGACATTCGGGGCGAATTAATGTCGTTTTCGACAGCGAAGGTTATGCAGGAAACACATTCAAGAGTGTGAAAATTTTTACGAATGCCTCACAGGAAGCCGTTACATTAGAAATTGCTGTTTTCGTGAAAGTACAGGATATTATAGATAACTAATTTCAACACAAATTTTAAATTTCACTATTATTTAATTATTATAAATTCAGAAAAATGACACAAATTGGTTCAATTTTATTAATGACAGGCAAAGGCGGCGAAAGTCCCGTTCAAATGCTTGTAATGATGGCATTAATTATCGGCGTATTTTATTTTTTTATGATTCGTCCTCAAATGAAACGTCAAAAAGAACTCAAAAAATTCCGCGATGAACTCGAAAAAGGTTCAAAAGTGATAACAATTGGAGGAATCCACGGTAAAGTTCTCGAAGTTGGCGAAACTACAATTACAATTGAAGTTGATAACAATGTGAAATTGAAAGTTGAAAAAAACGGAATTATCAAGGACACAAGCGGAATGATGGGACAAAAATAGGGGGATTTCATTTCCAAGTATTACACCCAAATAATTTTAAGTTATTTTCAAGCTCACAAACTTACCTTCAAATTACGATTTTATACATTTACGAAAAAGTCGGCATTGTTCGACTTTTTTTTACAAAAATGTAAGTCCAATGTGTTGATATGAAAAGAAATAAGGAAAAATATCATAACATTACCAAAGTAAAACTGAATCAAAAGGTAGCGGTTTTTATCTTTTTTTTGGGAATAGCTACTTTTTTCTGGTTTTTAAATGCACTAAATTCGGAGTACACAACAAAAATCAGTTACAATTCTGTTTTTATCAATCCGCCTCATCGAAAATCGCTGCCGATTCCTTCATCAGCAAAATTAACTCTAAGCATAAAAGGGTATGGTTTTGATATTTTAGCCCTAAAATTAGCGAGCTATTTACCCTATCAAATCGACATTACAAAATATGCAATTTATCCGAAATCGACTGTGGATTCGAGTAATGTCTGCATTTTAAGCAACTCATTAATCAATTCACTTCAAGACAATATCGGCACCAAAGTTCGTGTAACAACCGTTTATCCGGACACACTTTTTTTGAACCTCTCGAAAGCCGTCACCCGCAAAATGCCCGTAAATATCGAAGCTGAACTTCACCCGTTTTCATTATATCTATTAAACAGTCCCATTGTATGTAAACCCGAGAGTTTGTGGGTTTCAGGTTCGCAAGAATCGTTCGAAAATATACATCAAATCAGTACCGAAAAGCGAGTGTTTGAAAAATTACGAGACAGTTTTCAGGCAGAAATCCGATTAGTAGCAATTCGAGGATTGGTATTTTCCGAAGCCGAAGTTCAAATTTCAGCATTTTACGAACAATATACCGAAATTGTTATGTATCTTCCGCTTACAGTCATCAATTTACCGGATAACCTTCATTTCAGAACGTTTCCGAAAACTATACGAATCAGCTTTAAAATCCCACTGAGAAGGTACGATGAAATCAAAGAATCTCAATTTGTATTTGCATTAGATTATAACCTGATAAAAAATAATTTACCCCGGCAGATTGTCCCGGAGCTTGTCGAACATGCTCCCGGAATAAGTGACCTTAAAATATCTCCTTCAAAACTTGATTATCTGATAGAAATGTAGGATATTTACTTAAATCAAAATCATTACGGACAGTAAAATTTGATTTTCATGTATATAAAAATCGAGAACTATGATGAAAATAGGATTAACGGGAGGTATAGGAAGTGGGAAATCTTTGATTCGCAGAATATTCTGCGAATTAGGCATTCCGGTTTACGATGCCGATACGGCTGCAAAACGGCTGATGATAGAAGATGAAAATATTAGAAAATCGCTTATATCGGCATTCGGTCAAGAAATAATCCAACAAAACGGGAGTTTAAACAAAAAACTCTTAGCCGATATCATATTCAGAGATAAAGAAAATTTGAACACAATCAATTCGATTGTACACCCTGCGGTTCATCGCGATTTTGAAAATTGGTTGCAAAAGCAAGATGCACCCTATGTTTTAGAAGAAGCAGCTGTTTTTTTTGAAACAGATGCGTATCGAAGCATGGATAAAATGATTACCGTTTGTGCTTCGGAAGATGTTCGTATTGAGAGAGTTACCAAACGTGATTCGATTTCCCGCGAAAAAGTCATCGAACGTATGAAAAATCAATTGCCAGATGATGAAAAATTTAAACTTGCCGATTTTGTAATTTATAATGACAACAATCACATTTTACTTCCGCAAGTTATTGATATTCATACACAAATTATTAATTCGATGAAATAGAACACTGTGCATTAAAGACTTGAATATAGGCTTTAATCTTTCAATGTATTTATTAATTTAATGCTTATCCGCAAAGTGCATTAGAAAATTTATATTGATAAAATTGAGGGTTTTTCAATACAGCTAATATGTTAATTAAATGTATGTTGCAAACTTCCCCATA
>DYMH01000119.1 GCA_020721645.1 Draconibacterium orientale | reverse complement strand
TTGTATATGCGATAATTGCGGGCATTCGTGGGGACATGAAATATAGTGCAAGTAAATTACATTTTACGTAATCGAAGTACAAGTTCCTCAATATCAAATAACTACGCATATATACTTCACGTTATATGGCATCAAACAAAACGGCTAATCTCAAACATACAATTCCTCAAACCGAGATAAATATAAAACTTTGAGGAATTTACATTATTTTTACAGAATACAATTGAAGATAAGAAATCGGACAGATTTATTTGTATATTAAAATGTTCGTATTCATTTCAATATCAAATTATTGATTCATTGACAATTAATAATTAACCATTACTTAAAACCATATTTAATAATGGAACAATTGAATGCCGAAAAAATATCTCAAAAAACAGGAATGCCTTCCGGTTCAACCGTCTATGTAGGGAAAAAAAAATCAGGCAAAGTTGACGTATCTGCAATTGTTTACGACAAAACATCGGCTGTTGAACTCAATAATGCAAGCGTTGAAAAATGCTTGAAATTGCGGGATACAAATAAACTGATTTGGATTGATGTCGATGGACTGCATCAGCCCGAAATTGTTGAAAAAATTTGCAAGGCATTCGATATTCATTCCTTGGTTATCGAAGATATTCTCAATACACAGCAACGCCCTAAAACAGAGGAATTTGTGGATTATGTTTTTGTTACGATGAAGTTTTTAAATTATCAATCAAAAAATAATAGTTTGGAAGTAGAACATGCAGCTTTTGTGCTTGGCAAAAATTTTGTTCTATCGTTCACCGAACAAAAAAATAATGATTTCGACCCAATTCGAAAAAGACTTCATGCAGAAGGCGAAAAAATCAGACTCAAAAGCCCCGATTATCTGTTTCACGCATTAATCGATATTGCAGTCGATAAATTTTTTAATATCCTCGAAGAAATTGGAAATTATATGGAACTTTTGGAAGATGAAATTATGGAAAAACCCAATAAAATTCAACTACAAAAAATCCAAGAAAACAAAAAAATGTTGATGCATTTGCGACATTCGGTATATCCGCTTCGCGAAATCATTAGCAAACTGCATGTATCTGATTCTGAATTTATTGCACAGGAAAACATTAAATATTTCCGTGATGTTTACGACCACACGGTTCAAATTATAGAAACCACTGAATCGTTTCGCGATATGAACGCCTCGTTGAAAGATTTATACATGTCGGGAATCAGTTTGCAAATGAACCAAACAATGCAAATTTTAACTGCAATATCTCTCATTTTCATTCCATTGACATTTTTGGCAGGAGTTTACGGAATGAACTTTGATGTATTGCCCGAAATTCATTGGAAATACGGCTATTTTACTCTCTGGGCTGTTATGATAACAATTGCCTTATCAATGTTTCGATATTTTAAACGAAAAAAATGGTTTTAAAATAATATTTGCCATTGCATCAACACATTATGCTTAACAGAGCTAATTTTTAAATCGGTTCCGTAAACATTTCTCAAATAATATTGTAAGCCGATTTTGGCATTATGCCCCAAAATATAATAGTTGATTCCGCAACCGGGTTGCCACGAAGGCATTTTTAACGCATCAAAATTTTTGTAATAAAAATAGGTATAGAGTTGAATGCGATGATTTTCTTGGGTTAATGTTTTGGCAAACAAATACGCCGCATGAAAATATAAGGCATGTCCCGTTCCGACTGTAAATTCGCCGTTCCCCGCTCCCTGCGGACCATCGCCGCCGGTAAAATAGTTTAAGGAGCCGCCTGTTTTCAAGTAATTTTGTCCATAATTGTAGTGATAATAAGCCGCATACGTTGTAAAAACGCCTCCTCCGGACAAAGGAATATCAACATAACTATCCGAAGAAAAAGTAAGTGTATTATTAAAAATCGTATCTCGGTCTGTGTTCAAATAAGCAGTTGCATTGGGCTGATATTCAAAACCTGCTCCGATGTTGAATACTTTTTTTGAGCCTAAATACGAAAAACTTCGAGACGACATTTGAATATTTTCTTCATCGAAAAATTGATAACAAATGTAGGCTTCGGCACCAAACCGGTCGGAAGGAAACTCATACGATGTGTTGATAGGCTTTGACGAGCTTAAATCGGGGAGATTTTGAGTTCCCTGCCCCACTTGAACCATCGGACGAACCAGGGCAGCACGATAATCGAATTTTAAAATTTGCCCGAGTGCAAAAAACTGCATTTGCCGTCCGATATTGTCCGATTTTCCACCAGTAGGAAAGGCGAGCGGACTGCTTTCCACTGTCATTGTTTGCGAAATACTCAGACTCGAAGCTCGCGAAATGCCGTTGTACAAAGTTTGTCCCATACCTAATTGTAAATATTTGGGAATCAAAGCATAATGAATGTAGGCTTCGTAGGTATAAAAATTCCCGAGCTTGGCATTTGATATCGAAAGAGCATTATTCCCGAGCAAGTAAAACATGGTTAAACGTTTGTAATTCAACAAACTTCCGATACAAACCCGTGTTATTCCCAAATCAATGGTTTGATTTTTTTCGGTGCCTGTTACCGAAAGGCTTCCGGGATTGAGTTGCAAATAGCGTGTTTGCAATTGCAGCAATCCAATGGTGCGAATTGACAATGACGAATCCGTACCAAAATATTCGGTCCAGCCTTTTTTCAGAGGGTTTTCAAATCGAGTTGTCTGTTGTGCAAAAGTTGAAGATGAAATCAATGTAATACAAAAAAAATCAGTTTTTTAACTCCAATTACCATATTTTCAATACTTTATTAAAAAAACAAAAAACATTTTTCGAAAACAATAGTACAGAAAATATGTGTATTAAAAGCTGATTAATATTTGGTATTTCCAAATTTGATAAAAAACAAAAAAAGATGTCAAACATTTTTATACGTCTGACATCTTAACATTACAATTTATTATTTTTTATCAACTCTAAAACGATTTTTTCTGCAGTAATAGGCATTGATTTTATGCGGATTCCCAGTGCATCTTCCACAGCGTTTGCAACCATGGGAGCGGCAGGCAGCATGGTGTGCTCTCCCACGCCGCGAGCCCCGAAAGGGCCATCGGGTTGTGGAACTTCGATAATAATAGGCACCACAACATCTGGAATATCTTTTGCCGTTGGCAATTTATAATCTGTAAAATTAGGATTCAGTAGTTTGCCTTTTTCATCATACCGCATATCTTCGTATAAAACAGTTGCCAAACCTTGCAACAGTCCTCCAATTATTTGTCCTTTTACTAAATCCGGATTTATCGCTTTTCCGGCATCAACGGCTTCAACAGCTTTCAGAATTTTCATTTTTCCGGTTTGCTTATCAATTTCCATGATAATTGCTGCAGCTCCCACAGTGTAATGCACGTTCGGGTGTCCGCCCTGTCCGGTTTCGGGGTTCGATTTGGCGGTCGAAAATTCGGGTAAGAAAGTTCCACGTCCCAGTATCGGTCCGCCTTTAAAGGTGCCGTCGTCGGTGATAATTCCATCGACTACGAAATCTTTTAAGGGCAATTCAAAATTGGGATTTTGTGTACATTTTACTTTTTCGTCTTCCAAATACAGTGAATCTTTGGGCAAATGTTTTGTGCGAACCACCAAATCGAAAATTTGCTCGCGTGCGTCGATTGCAGCTTTTTTCACGGCATTTCCGCTTCCCCACGTAACGTGCGAAGCAACAGTTTGCCATTCGTATGGATTTCGGTCGGTATCAGGGTTTTCTGTACGGATTTTTTGAACGGGGACCGACAAAATTTCGGCGGCAATTTGTGCCATTACAGTTAAATATCCTTGTCCGATGTCCATTCCGGAAACAAGCAAATTGATGCTTGCGTCTTCATTAAATTTCAAAAAACACGACGATGAAGCGTTCGGCGGCATTGCGGGAGCTTTCCAAAATATGGAAAACCCTTTGCCCAAAACGGTGTTCGGGTTATCGGATTTCAAAGGTTTTTGCCATTCTATTTCTTTTTCAACGGCATCAATTGCCTTAATCAATCCATTGGGATTCATGTGTGCACCGTATGCTGTTAAATCGCCTTCGTGAATTGCGTTGATTCGTCGCATTTGTATTTGGTCGATTCCCAAATGATTGGCGATTCGTGTCATGTGCGATTCGAGTCCGAACAGAAATTCGGAATATCCAAAACCTCTGTAAGCTCCGCCGGGCGGGAGATTGGTGTAGATACAAATGGAATCTATCGAAACATTATCAATTTTGTACGGTCCGATAGCTGAAAGTCCGACTGCATTCACAACGTTTGCTCCGTATTCTACGTAAGCTCCTGCGTCCCAATATATTTCGTGATGTAGGGCAGTAATTTGTCCTGTTTTTTTTACACCGATTTTCAAAACCGTTTTCACGCCCAATCGCTGATAGGTATTGTAAAATTCGCGTTCGCGACTCCATAATATTTTTAC
This sequence comes from Draconibacterium orientale, assembly GCA_020721645.1. Lineage (GTDB taxonomy): Bacteria > Bacteroidota > Bacteroidia > Bacteroidales > JAADGE01 > DYMH01. The sequence goes on along the minus strand of DYMH01000119.1, from coordinate 7,497 downwards.
GGGGTGTCCTTGAACTTTCATGGCAATTGCTGCGGCGAGAATTTCCATTGTTACGCCGGCTTTGGAGCCAAATCCGCCGCCCACATGAGGTGCAATGACTCGCACTTTGCTGTGGTCCAATCCGAGAGGTTCGAGTGCCTTTGCAAACAAATGGCGTTGTGTGTGCGGCGATTGCGAAGATGCCCAAATTGTCAATCGCCCGGAATTGTCGTAAAAACCTGTGGCAGCGTGGTATTCAATAGCACAGTGCGAATATCGGGGCACATCATAGGTATCTTCCAAAATGAAATCGGCATCGGCAAAGCCTTTGTCCATATCGCCTTTGCGAATTTTTCGCCAATGGGCGATATTTGTTTTGGGTTTTGGGAAAAACCATGGTACGTGTTCGTAATTTTCGAGGTCTTCGTGCAACAAATACGCGTCTTCCTTGATTGCGTCCATTTGATTAATAATTGCCGGAAGTTCCGAATATTCCACTTTCACCAATTTTGCGGCTCGCTGTGCAGCTTGTGCACTGCGGGCTACGACAGCTGCCACTTGTTCGCCGATAAATCGAACGCGATCTTGGGCGAAAATGTATCGGTCTTTCATGTAAAGTCCGAATTTATAGGGAAAATCGGCTCCGGTAACAACGGCTAATACTTCGGGGTCTTTTTCGGCTTCCGAGGTGTCGATTTTTAAGATTTTGGCGTGTGCATAGGGACTTTCAACGATTTCTGCATAGAGTAAATCGGGACCAAAATTGATGTCATCTGTATAAATTGCGGCTCCTGAAATTTTTTCACGTCCATCGATTCTGATTTCGGATTTTCCGATATATTTTAGTTTTTCCATGTTTTTAGTTTAGATTTGATAAACAAGATGTTAGATTTTAGACATGAGACGTTAGATTTTAGACAAAAGATAAATTAATTTGACTAATTCTACTTTACCAAGTTAAAACTGATTGATATTTAATTACTTTTCATTATTTAGAGTCGAACATTACTTATTAATATTTTCATAAAACAGATAACCACTGAGAAAATATAAACTCTGTGTAGCTCTGTGACTTCTCTGTGCAACTCTGTGTAATAAATTCGTTCATATTTTAATATTTATTAATGTCCGTATCTATAATTGCATTCCAATTTGAAAATTTGGAAATGTGTAAATTTGAAAATTATTTTTTAAAATTTCTAATTATTTCATTTTTATAAAGTTCATTAAAAAAAACATTTACACATTTTCAAATTCTCAAATTATAAATCACACAAAAATATCTTAAACTATTAATTAACAACAAGCTATAACTTCGTAAAGTAGAACTAAATAAATTTTACGTTTGATAAAATATCGTACTTAATTTGTTCTTTTAGAGCTGATTTTGTTACTAAATCAATTTTTCGGTTAAAAGTATTTTCAAGAAAAATTTCGAGTGTAAAAAATTTCCAACCAATCGGTTTTTCCAATTCAACAAGAATATCAATGTCGCTGTTTTCGTCGTTCGTTTCATTGGCAAACGAGCCAAACAAGCCGATTTCTATTACAGAATAATCGTTATACAACTTTGGTTTGAGTTGCGAAAGAACAGACAGAATTTGATTTCTTGAAGTTTCCATTTTAATAAATTGAAATTTTATTTTTTAGAAACCAAATCTTCCACAGCTTCAATTATGGATTCGTAACCGGTGCAACGACAGAGGTTTCCGGCTATTGCTTCTTTTATTTCTTCGCGATTGGGTTTGGGGTTGTGTTCCAACAATTCGGCGGCGGAAATTATCACGCCGGGTGCACAGAATCCGCATTGGAAGGAATTATGCTTAATGAAAGATTCTTGAAGTTCGGATAATCCTTTTTCCGACAGTCCTTCGATGGTGCGAATATCCATTCCGTCGCATTCAATGGCAAAAACGAGGCAACTTTTAACGCTTTCGCCATTCAATAGAATAGTACATGCACCGCAATCGCCGCGTTCGCAGCCGGATTTCGGGCTTTTGATCCCTAATTTGTCGCGTAAAACATCAAGCAGGATTTCATTGGGTTCTACGTGTACAAATCTGCTTTCGTTATTGACTTTGAGTGTTATTTTTTTCATTTTTATTTTATATTTTCTATTATCGTTTCATAAATTTTCTTCGCACTTTCAAAAAGTTCTTCGGCTTCATATTGGGTTGGTTTTCCGGATTCCAACAATCCAATATCACCAGGATATCGTGAACTTGTATAAATACTGTCGAACTTGACAAGTTCGTTAATTTCAAATTTTGTTTCAATAAATTGTTCTATTATATCATATAATTTTTGCAGGCTGTGAACATGGGGAATTGTTAACCCTTTTTCTTCAATTAATGCTTTAAAAGATTTCTCAACAGCCTGCTGTGAGTGGAAAGCAATAATACTTGTCAAAAATTCATCTTTTAACAATATTTCACAACTTCTTAAATCTGCTTTTGCAAATTCAAGCCATTCCTTTGTTGTTGCTTTCATATAAAATAATTCCTTTACTTAATATTTCTCTTGAAAATGAACTTTCAAGCTCTTTAAATTTTTGAAACATTGGTAATGTGTAAACAAGTAAATCAATCGGAACTTGTCGTGCAATGTTGATAATATGACTGTTTGTTTGTATATAAAGATTTGTTTTTTCATTGAATGACTGTGGCATATAATCATCATTCGTAACTACCAATAAATCTATATCGCTTTCCGGGTGCGGAGTTCCATAGGCGTAAGAACCGAATAACAAAATCATGTACGGATTTATTTCTTTCAAATTTTCGATGATTTGTCGGATATAGATATTTTCTGTTTGCATTTCTGCTTTTTGTAATAAGTTACAATTATTTGTTCAATACGGATTTACAAAATCGCCTCAGAATGCACAATTTCACCTTTTTGCCGTTTTGAGGCGATATTTAAAGCACGCTCCAACATCACTTTCGACATGTGCATTCGGTATTCTTTCGATGAGCGAATGTCGGTAATGGGCGAAATTTCCTGTTCTACAATTTTTTTTGCAGCTTCAATCACTTCGGTCGAAAGTTCTTTCCCTCTCAAAAATTCTTCAATTTTTGAAGCACGAAGCGGTTTGGGAGCCACGGCACAATACGAAATTCGATATTCGTTGTTTTCCAAAGCCAAAACGCCGATTCCGGCTTGTGCCAAATCTTCGCCTTTGTATCTGCCGAGTTTCAAATAACAGCTTCCGGAATTTCCTTTGGGCAATGTGAGCGTGATTCCGGTAACAATTTCATCTTTTTGCAATGATGTTTTTTTAACGGAAACAAAAAAATCGGCAATCGGAATATTACGTTCTTCGCTCACACTTTTCACGTGAACAACAGCATTGTAAAGCATCAAAGCCGGTGCGGAATCCAGCGATGGAACGGCAGAACAAATGTTACCAACAACCGTTGCCCGATTACGAATACCAACCGAAGCCACAGTTCCTGCGGCTTCCCAAAGAACCATAAATTTTTCTTTGATAATTTCCGAACGTTCGATGTCGGTAAAGGTAGTGTTCGTACCCAATTTCAACTCTTCGCCCGAAAATTCGATTTTTTTCAGTTCTTTCAAGCCTTTGATGTCGATAAGCAAATCGGGAGCTACAACATCTTCTTTGATTTGAACAGCTAAATCGGTTCCGCCCGATAATATTTTCGCTCGTCCTTTGTACTTATCAAGCAAATCAACGGCTTCATCTAATGTAGCCGGTTTTATATATTCAAAATCGTGTGTTACTGCCATATTTCAATTAAGAATTAAGAATTAGGAATTAATGTCGTATAATTAAGGCTGAAAGCCTTGAATATGAATAACCGTAGGTGAAACCTACGGAAATAAAATGCGTTAAACAGCAACCCTGACAAGGGTTGAATCTTAAACAAATTCTCCTATTCAACCCTTATCAGGGTTGCAACTCGTGAGTTTTTATTTCCGACGGTTTACACCGGCGGTTATTCATATTTAAGCCTTTTCAGGATTGAGATACAATAATTTGCGTAACTAAACGACATTGAATTAGAAATTAAGAATATAGGTTTAAGATTTTTAAAACTTCCTCCTTTTTTTATAAAAAAGACTAAGCGAGAAAATTACAATTTTTTTGATAAAAAACCTATATTTCCCGCCTTTAATTCACAATAAAATCAGAAAAAAAATTCAAATTTCCTGATTTTTCACATTTACACATTTACTGTGCATCAACAGCAATAACGCGGCACATGGAAGATTCCATTTCAATTCCTTTCAGTGGGAAAAGACCAATCCAACATCTTCTGCTGCCTAATTTTGCAAGTTCGCCGCCCAAATTTTCGGCGTGAATCAATCCTTTTGGGAATAATTTGAGGTGCATAATTTGATAAAATACATCGAGCGGAAACATTTCGTCCCATGTTTTGCCGTAATCTTTTATCAATTTTGCCTCTGCTTTTTTAAATGCTTTCGGGTGCCAATCGCGAATAATTGTGTTCATTGGGTGGTCGGCACTTCCGGCATCGACCCCTATCCATTTTATTTCCATATCCAAAGCCCACTGAGCAAATTCGGGCGACGGTCCGGGGTGATTTACGAAATATCGTAATTCGTCCGATTCCGGTTGATCCCATGCAAAACGGTTGTAACCTGTGTTGATAATGAGAATATCGCCTTTTTTCACTTCCACTTTACTCATAATCATTTCGGGAGTGTACAAACTGAAATCCTCAACCAAATCCGAAATATCGGCTACGGCAGCTTGTCCGTGGAAAAAATCAAGAGGCGTGTCGCCGATTGATTTTCCGCTGGAAAAGAAATGAATTTCGCCGTCGATGTGCGTGCCAACGTGGTTGCTGGTTTTGATGATTTGTCCATTGGCACCCTGTCCCATGTGTGCACCGGCAATGCGTTTGAAATATTGCAATTGCAGCGGCATATAGCTGGGCCACGGCGGCGTGTGAATGCTCAATCGTTGCGTGAGGTCATAGATTTTGGCTTCACTGAAAAATTTAAAAACGTCTTGTGAGGTCATTTTATTAATTGTTAATTGTTAATTATTAATTGTTAATTTTAAAAATCTTGCGTCTCAAATCTTGTGTCTGATATCTAACAAATTTTCTAAATAATGATATTCAATTCCAAAAAAGTTTTTTATGGCTTTTATTTTTGATAATATTTCTGCATTGTTGCTGTTTTTATCTGATTTTTCGGCAACAATCATCACATTTTTCGGAGTGTGCTCGGTCGAAATAAATTCAAAAACCTTGGTTTTATATCCATGAGCTTCCAAAATCAAAGCACGTATTCCATCGGTGATGAGTTCGGCTTGGCGTTCTTTTAAAATTCCGTGTTTCAAGACCGAAGCCAAATCGTTGGTTACATTAAATTGTTTCCGAATTTGTTTATGACAACAAGGTGCCACGATTATCAGCGATGCGCCGGATTTTATACCTTTCGCAATCGCATCGTCCGTAGCCGTGTCGCACGCATGCAAAGCTATTAAAATATTAATATTTTCAAAAACCGAATTTTCGATTGTTCCCTGAACGAAATCAAGCTTATCAAATTTTGCTTTTTGGGCTGTTTTATTACAAAAATCGACCAAATCCTGCCGAAATTCGATGCCGGAAATTACAGGTTTCAACTTTGTATTTTTGCTCAAAAAATCGTACAAAGCAAAGGTCAAATAACCTTTGCCGGAGCCCATATCGGCAATTTTCACATTTTCGGCGAATCGATTTTCGTCGATTAAGCCCGAAACCACTTCGATGTATTTGTTGATTTGTCGGAATTTATCGTGCATTCCGGGTCGAATTTCGCCGGCAGCATTTGTGATGCCGAGTTCGCGGAGATACAAATTATTTTCGGTCGCAATCCATTGCTTTTTCAATTTATCGTGGCTCAAAGGCTTGATTTCTTTGAATAAAGGCTCTGAAATTTTTATTCCGAAATTTCCTTTCGGATTGCCGAACAATTGAACATTTTCGGAAACCGTGAACAAATCGGCATTCAAAAAACGGGTTTCAATTTCGGTTTTTATCAAATCAAGAGCTTCCGATTCGGTATAATTTTTTGTAATATCTTTGGTTTGATAGTTATAAACGAATGAGAGTCGAAAACCTTCTTTCAATTGAACGGGCAAAACGGTGATTTTATTCAAATCCGAATTTTTATCCCGTTTTTTTGAAAGAACGAGTTTTACAAATTCTTTCTGTTCTGTGGAGAGAATGAGTTTTTCGAGGAATATATTTTGTTGATTTTCAAGCATTTTATGGTGTGAATTATTCAATTCGTGTTTATAAAATTTCCACTATTTTCTCAATATCTTCCGCTGAGGGAAGCAAGGTTTTTAAACTGTCGGGCAATGATTTTTCTATTGAATACGATGCTATTCCGATTGGTTTATTGAGTTCTTTCAGAGCATATTCGACGGTGGTATGTTTTTTACTTTTACAGATAATAATTCCGATGCTCGGATTTTCGTCTTCCAATTTCATTCTGTCGTTTAATGCGGATAAATAAAATTGCATTTTTCCGGCGTGTTCGGGTTTAAATTTCCCGATTTTCAATTCCACGGCGACAAGGCATTTCAATTTTCGATGAAATAACAATAAATCGATAAAATATTCTTCTTTATCGATTTCCAAACGATATTGATTTCCTATAAAAGTAAAATATCCGCCCATTTCCAAAAGAAATTTGCGAATATTCTGAATGATAGAACTTTCCAACTCTTTTTCGGAATGTTTCTCGCCTAATTCCAAAAAATCGAAATTATATTTGTCTTTTACAGCTAATTTTGCCTGATTTCGGTACTCTTCGGGAAGCGTTGAATCAAAATTTGTTTGATTTAAAAGATATTTTTCATACGATTGGTTTTCAATCTGATGAATTAAAACATTTTTTGTCCAACCAAATTTTTTGGTCATTTTAAGGTAGAATATTTTCTGCAAACGATCATCGCATTTTTCCATAATAATCACATTATGAGTCCATCCGATTTCTTGCACCAATGGTGCAAGTTTTTCTTCATTTTCATAATTCACATAAAATTTACGCATTCGCCATAAATTATGAGAAGAAAAACCTCCAACTCCGGGAAATTCATTTTGCAAATCGGCAGCCAATTTTTCTACAACAGATTTTCCCCAACCAAGCTTTTCCTGTTTTTCGAGAATAGACCGACCGATTTCCCAATACAAAGATATAACCCTTGTGTTTACGGATTTTAAAGCCTCGTATTGAGCCGAGCGAATTTTCTCTTTTATTTCTATGAGAAACGATGAATATTCTTTTTCGGTGGAATTTAACATCTGAAAAATTTTAAATGCTTATCCCGATTATTACCTATATAGTTTGTAAAATTTGTATCTTATTGTAAAACAGTGAAAAAAGAAATTATTTTTTGAGACGTGTGCAACACGTCTCTACGTGCAAAACTTTCTGCATGCTGTGTAGAGACGACTTGCGGTCGTCTCAAAAATAAAAAATTGTTTCAAAATATCATTTTAGGTATTATCCGGGATAAGCGTAAAATAT
>DYMH01000244.1 GCA_020721645.1 Draconibacterium orientale | reverse complement strand
CCTAATGAATTTATTGTAAATTTATGTAATCTTAATTATTCGGTTTAATATAATTACAAGAAAATATAAAGAAACGTCTATTTTTTTATATTGATTGCCGGTGAAATCGATCTATTGAATTGTTTAAATCTATCTATAAAATCACGATAAATAACTCATTATCAGATAATAAAATTTATAGATGTTTGAAAATCGAACTCTTCTCAAATCACAAATAGTTCATCTATAATCGTAAAATACAAAATTATGTTGCTATCTCAAATATCAAAGAAAGTAAACAGAAATAATAATTGCATCATATCAAAATGACATTATTTTTCAGAAATTCTTGTGTTTTTCTATCTTTGCTGCTCAAAATACATACCGGACTCATAAATCTAATAAAAATTAAAAAATGGAATTAAATGTCGTAGATATTTTTTCAGTTTTCATGGTCTTATTTGCCGTTATCGATATAATCGGAGCAATCCCTATTCTGCTGGATTTGAAAGCCAAAGGCAACAAAATCGAAGCCGGTAAAATATCATTGGTATCAATGGGTATTTTATTTCTGTTTTTATTATTGGGCGAACAATTGCTTAATGTTTTCGGAGTCGATATTTCGTCCTTCGCCATTGCCGGCTCTTTCGTATTATTTTTTCTTGCCATGGAAATGGTTCTGGGAATCCGAATTTTTAAAAGCGAAACCTCCACAAGTGCTACGATTGTCCCTATTGCATTCCCATTAGTTGCCGGTGCCGGTTCCATAACCACTTTGCTCGCACTGCGGTCGGAGTACAGCACGCTGAACATTGCCATTGCTTTGGCATTAAATATTATCGTTGTTTATATTGTGCTGAAACTCACCGAACGTATCGAACGCATGTTGGGAATTACGGGAGTTATGATTTTGAGAAAAACTTTCGGAATTATTTTGTTGGCAATCGCCATTAAACTTTTTATGTCGAATTTGGTAAATTCTGTCGAAAATTTTTTCCCCGGATTGATGCACAAAATCAATTCAATGCCACAATAAAATTCGAGACTCGCAAACACTCTAACCAAAATATTTTTCATGGAAATTACAATATATACCGATGGTGCCGCCACCGGAAATCCCGGACCGGGCGGTTATGGTGTTGTTTTGAAATCGGGTATTCATAGGAAACAGCTTTCGGGCGGATTTCGATACACAACCAATAATCGCATGGAATTACTTGCTGTCATAGTTGGTTTGGAAGCTCTGAAAAACAACGGCAGCTTGGTTACTGTCTATTCAGATTCGCAATACGTTGTTAATTCGGTTGAAAAAAAATGGGTTTTTGCTTGGGAAAAAGTTGGATTTAAAAAAAAGAAAAATTCCGATTTGTGGCAACGATTTCTGAATGTTTATAGACATCATAAGGTAAAATTAGTTTGGATAAAAGGACATGCCGGCATTCCGGAAAACGAAATCTGCGACCAATTAGCAGTAGCCGCAACGAAATCATCGAAATTGATGATTGATACATTTTACGAAAATTCGGATAAAAGTGACGATGACTCTTAGATTTTTTTTTATACTGATATTTTTCAGCTTCGAGGAAAACTTTGCATTTTCTCAGAACATTTTCGATGCCGAACATTCGCTTGCTTACGCACAATATCTGTATAAAACCGGGCAATATTCGCAAGCTGCCGAAGAATTTGAACGTGTGGTCTTTTTTTTGCCCGACAGCATTTCCTGTAAATCGAAATTAATCTCAGCATATCGCAAAAGCGGGCAAAACGAAATGGTTTTATCTCGAATACAAGGCTTGTTTGGTACAAATAAATCAAACTATACCCATCAAATATCGAAAACTGTTCTTTCGATTTTGCTCGAAAAAGAAGATACCGCCGAAATCGCAGTGTGTTTTCGGGAGAATATCAATTTAGAACTTTCACAAAAAATAAAATTTCGCTTTGCTTTGGCAATGTTGGAAAACAATTGGAAAAAAGCCGAAATAGAATTTGTAAAACTTCCTGCCGATTTTCCGAAAAATTCCGAATTGAAGTCAATTTTGCTCAGGGCACAACACACGCGACTAAAAAATCCGGCACTTGCTCTCGGACTTTCGGCAGCAATTCCGGGACTGGGAAAAGTTTACACCCGTAATTATACCGACGGACTCATTGTTTTCAGTATCGTAGCAGTGAATGCTTGGCAGGCATATCGCGGATTTCGTAAAGAAGGGAGAACAAGTGTTTACGGTTGGTTTTTTGGATCAATTTCCGGGGCTTTTTATCTTGGAAATCTCTACGGTGCAATAAAAGCAGCAAGAAAATACAATCGAAATAAAATTGAAAATATTCACGAGCAAGTTATCAACATCATCATTTCAGAAGAATAAGATAAGTAATAATTAAT
>DYMH01000118.1 GCA_020721645.1 Draconibacterium orientale | reverse complement strand
AAATACAAAACGACACAGCTTCGAAATCCCGCAACTCCACATATACTTGCACGTTATAGTATATTAGTTACTAAAAAAAAATGATCTCAAAAAAGTAAAAGTTGCAGTTTTAAAATTTGAATTTTCAATATTTATTTCTAATTTTGCGTCAATTATAATTTTAAAGTCCATTTTGTCTATGTTTGGTTTTTCAATACAAATATAAAAAATTTTGGACTTTATTTTATAAATTTACCGTTTTTTTACGCTATTTAAATACTAATTATGGCAGTAACAATACCGGAAAAAAACCGTCCCGAATGGGAAAAAATAATTATAAGTAACGGAGGAGAATTCAAATACTCAAATTATGTGTTACAAGTACATATAACTAAGTTACATAATGATGTAACGGAGAACGAGATTTCGATTGACAAAGCAATTGACAGTCTTTATGATTTATGCAGTAAATACTCATTAGTAGTTCAAAAAGATTTTAAAGAAATATTTAAAACTTGGTAAAAATGGAAAGAAAATTATATACAATAGAAGACGCTGAGCGTTTAATATTAACCGGCAATAAATTAGTGATAAGCGGTGATGAAACAGCACTCGACAAATTACCGAAAGGAAATTGGATAGGCGGAACAATCTCTTATTTTATGGATGTTTCACAAGGCAAAGAAAGTCGAGATTTGGTTTTTATTGAAGACCAGAGTAACAACGGTACTGACTTTGCCATAGATGTTTATAATCCCTCGAACCAAGACCAAATTGCTTCTAATGGTTTTGAAAATGGTTATATAATTGTAATTATTCCGACTAATTCTAAATCTCATATTGATTTCTCTCATAATTCACTTTCATATCCTAACATTTTTCAGAATCCGATAGTCGGTTGTATTTCCGGAATACACTTAGATGAATTAGGTAAAAGAACTGCAAAAGTTTATAATGGACAAACCGGCGATAAGTTTGAAGAAGGTTTAGTTACAATGAATATTAAACTTCCTGATAACAAAATTGGGCGAATTGAAATAGTTAATATCTTTAATCAAGACAAAAACTCCGACATAATTACATTTCCAAAAGACGGGTTTAAACAAGATAAATGTTTTATCAACGGAGTAGAAAATAATTTAGTCGACTATTTATCAGAAAAACAGCATGATATTCGTTTTCCGTTAATCACTAATCAAAACGGGGCAATGATAAACAGGAGTTTTATGAACATCGACGAACAGAAAAAAGAAGTTAACTTTTATGCACCCTTGTTTAAGAACGAAACTTACATGCTTGCTGAAAAAATCGAAAATTACGGAACAAAGTTTGTTAATATTCTGCCAAGTGAAGTAAAGCCAATCTATGCTTGTAATTGTATCTTAAACTACTTATACGGTGATTTTTCTAAACAACAATTTAACTTAACTTATGCTACAACTTTTGGGGAAATTGGGTATCAATTGCTAAATCAGACACTTGTATATTTAGTTATAGATGAAGTATAATGAATAGAACAATTTGGAATAATGCCGGTGCTTAAACAAATTTTATATGCAATGAGAGTTTCGGTGTAAATTCGAGCATTTTGTTCCGCATAAATTTTTGTATAGACGGAACTCTTACTGAATATAACCTCAAACGGCATCAAAAACTAAGTAAAACAAATGAAAATAAAAGAAAATTTAAGTAATATACTAAGAGATATTAATTCAGAAAACAAAAGAAAGATATTTTTAATATATTTCTTTACATCAACAGCACTATTATCTTTGTTAGCATTTGGAGTAAAAGGATTTTCAGATGGCAGAATAACATACAGTATAATTATTTCTGTATTTTTTATTTTGGCTTTTGCAAATCTGATTATTCTAAAATTTTTTAACAAAATAAAATTATCGGCTCACATTGTTTTATTGCTAATGTTTATGCTCGAACTTGCATTATTTTGCTCACTCGGTGCAGGAACAACCGGATTATTTTGGTATTACGTTTTTCCTCCGCTTGCAATAACATTGCTTGATAACAAAAAAGGAACAATTTATTCGGTTATATTAATTGCCGTAACATTTATAATTCTTGCTGTAAAACCCGATTTTCTAACAAATACATATCCAAAAGATATTATTATTCGTTTTATTTCCACTTATTTTGTAGTAAGTATATTAATAAATATTTTTGAATATTCTCGAAATGTAGCACACAAGGCTTACCTGTCAAATTTATTAGAAATAAAAGAGAAAAACGAAGAGCTTATTGCAGCCGAAGAAGAGTTAAGGCAAAACAACGAAGAATTAATGGTATTAAACGAAAATATCCAATCACAAAAAGACATAATAGAAAGTAAAAACAAAGAATTGCAAAAATATTTTACAGCAATAGAACACAGCGGAGTATCCATTGTTTTTACCGACACAAGTGGTAATATCGAATATGCCAATCCACATTTTTCAAAACTAACCGGCTACACCGCCAACGAAGCTTTGGGTAAAAACCCAAGAGTTTTAAAATCAGGAAAAACGCCAAAAGAAACTTTTACAAATTTGTGGGAAACCATTTCCGGTGGGCAAACATGGAAAGGTGAATTTATAAACCGCAAAAAAGACAAAACAGAATTTTGGGAAAGTGCAACGATATCGCCTGTGAAAAATACTAATGGTGTAATAACAGCGTATGTCGCAATAAAAGAAGATATTACCGCTTTAAAACAATATGAACAAGAGCTAAAAGAAAAAAATGAAGAACTACAAAACACCGAAAAAGAATTGCGACAATACATCGAAGAATTTCAAACCATTTTTGAAGATTTGGAACAAAGAAAAAAAGAACTCGACAAAGCAAATAAAACTTTAAGTTCAACTAATTTAGAATTAGATACCGCAAATAAAGAAATATTGGCAGGAATAAACTATGCTTCGTTGATACAAAAATCAATGCTGACAAGCGAAGATATAATAAACACCTATCTTAGTGAGTATTTCTTAATTTTTAAACCCAAAGAAATTGTAAGCGGCGATTTCTATTATGTAAACAAAATTGAAAATCATTTAATAATTGCCGTTGCCGATTGCACAGGGCACGGAGTTTCGGGGGCTTTTATCACAATGTTGGGTATTACATACCTACACGACACCATATTACGAAAAGAAACATATTCGACAAACACTGTTTTAGAAATAGTAAGAGAACGATTTAAACGAACTTTTAAAACATTTGGGTCGGACAGCAAAAACGGTATGGACATTGCTTTGTGTACCTTAAATTTAGACACCTTAGTATTGCAATATTCGGGTGCAAATTTACCGCTTTGGATTGTCAGAAACGACAATTTTATTGAATACAAACCAACCCGTTGCCCGATTGGATTTTATCCGGTTGATATTGATTTTCAACAAAATGAAATACAGTTAGAAAAAAATGATACAATTTATATGTTCTCTGACGGTATTTATGACCAATTGAGCGATATAAATTTTAAAAAATATCAAAAAAACAAATTCAGGACATTAATTTTAGAAAATACAACACTAAGTATGGAAAATCAAAAACAAAAAATAATTGAAAATTTTGAGAATTGGAAAGGTGTTAATTATCAGACAGATGATGTAACAGTATTAGGATTTAAAATATAAATAAAAATGGCTATAACATGATTGTATATGCGATAATTGCGGGCTTTTGTGGTAGGTTGAAACATTGTGCAAGAAAGAAACATTTGTGCAACTTTGAAACGTAAGTGCCTTATAATCCCGCAACTACGCATATACATTTCCGTCGATAGTACGTTGCTAACTAAACCAACATTGATTTCTAATCCCTATTTTAAATTTTCACCGTAACATTCACTCCAAAAATATTTTCTTTCGGATTTGTGAGAAACGAACCAAGCATGAGCGTAAAATCGTACCACGTGTGAGCAGCAACGGCTTTTCCTATTCGGTAATCGTTCAGTTGAACATTGCGACCCAAAATATATCCCATAATTGCCGTAAATCCAACTTGTGAAATAATGTCTATCGGGTCGGGATTGGAAACAAACAGATAATTGAAGGCGTGCATTCCGCCGAACACAGCACTCGAAATAATTAAACCCTTTCTTTGCCCGAGCCGATAATCGAACACCGGCATCAGATAATTACGAAAAATATATTCTTCGCCGATTCCGGCTTCCATACTCATGGCAAGTGATGCTGTTCCGTAAATTCCCAAACCGCTGTATTTATCGACCTCTCGGTTCAGAAACGACATTTTATCGACTCTGTGAAATGGCAAATCGGAATAGCGGCTGTCGAGCCACAATTCTGCTCCTGCCAACAGAATAAATCCGATTGTGATGGGTGTAAAAATATTTTTAGGTTTGAAAGGCTGTTTCAGAAGTTCGGAAAACGAAACATCATCGTATTTAAAATCGGGACGCATTTTTTTTACGTATGCCAACTGATTGCCCAAAAAATCGCATTTATCGACCGAAAGTGCGTTCAATCCGATAAAAAGAGGATAATTATAATACGGCGAATTGCTGTATTTTTGCAAATCTTTGTCGTAAACAAGCCCAAGAGTTGTGAAACCAACTTCAAAAGCCGACAAGGCAATTCCGGTTCCGATACGCCCATCGTAGAAATGTGTTGCTGCCGGAACATAAAACGTCCAAAGCGGATACAGTTTCGGAATTGTTTTTACCGAATCCGGATTTTGTGCCTGTGCAATTTGCAGCGACAAAACCACTATCGAAAAAAATACAACAACTTTATGTTTAATCATTTGAAGAAAGAATGAAAAGAATGAACGAAATGAAGGTAATGAAAGGAATGAACGAAATGAAGGTAATGAAAGAAATGAAAAAAATTGTGAGATTTTCTAATATCTTGTGTCTTGATACTTAATACTTGATACTTAATACTTGATACTTAATACTTGATACTAGATTCTTTTCACAAAAACGCATAAATCATCGCCCGGACTGTAATAATCTTCGTATTGAGCTTTAAGAATGTAGTTGTTGTTTGCATAAAAAGCACGCGTTGGGATATATTGTTCGCGAGAGGCAGTTTCAACGTAAATTCCTGTTCCGCCGAGTTTTTTGATGGCTTTTTCGGTTTCCAGAAGGACCAATTTCCCGATTCCGTGCCCCCGAAAATCGTTGTGTGTTGCAATCCAATACAAATCGTAGCTGCTTTGGGTTCCGGGAATTATTCCGAAGCAGGAATACGAAATTGTTCTGCCTTCAAATTCTGCAAAAATAAATTCGTAGCCGCTCGACGAACCTTCCTCGAAACGTTGACGTGCCAAATCTTCGGCAATATCAATTTCTTCTTCGTTGAAAAAGCCGGTCGAAATTACCATGTCGCGTATAATTTTAGCATCGCCGGCTTCCACATTTGTTCTGTATGTTATATTTTGTAAATTCATTTAAAAGTAGTTAAGAATTAAGAATTAAGAATTAAGAATTAAAAATTAAGAATTAGAAATTAGGAATTGAAAACGAAAAAAGCAAATGAGCATTTTAATAAATTTCCACATCAACACATCAACAAATCATCACATCAACAAATCAACAAATCAACAAATCAACAAATCATCACATCATCACATCAACAAATCAACACATCAACAAATCAACAAATCAACAAATCATCACATCATCACATCAACAAATCAACAAATCAACAAATCATCACATCAACACATCAACACATCAACACATCAACACATCAACACATCAACACATCAACACATCAACACATCAACACATCAACACATCAACACATTTTCCCAACATCTTCCAAAATTCGTTCAATCATTTGTTTGTAAGAATATCCTGCTCTTTCCGAAGCGACAAAAAAACCGGCATCGGGCGAAATACACGGATTGGCATTTATTTCCAGAATTTTAGGGTTTCCTGCTGCATCGACACGAATATCCACACGAACGTAGCCTTTGAGTTTCATCAAATTCCAACAATCGATGCAAATTTGTCGCAATTTGGCAGCCAATTCCGGTTCTTCTTCTTCCACACCAAAACGTCGCATTGTGTTGTGATATTCAAAGGTGTCTTCGTCCCATTTTGCTTCGTAACCCATAATTTTTGGTTTTTCGGGCGGATAGTTGTTGAACATCATTTCGGCTGCCGGTAACACTTCCGGACCTTTGTTTCCGCCGAGAACCGAAATATTAAACTCGCGTCCGTCGATATATTCCTCGAAAAAATAGGGTCTATTGTTGAATTTTTTCAAAAAGGCTTCAACAATTTCCGGCTCGCCTTTCATAATACATTCGTTGGTAATTCCTACCGAAGCATCTTCCCAAACGGGCTTGGCGATGTATGTAATTTCCTTTTTCAGTTCTATTGGATTGTCGGTCCATTGTGCGGTGGGCAAACCGGCTTCCGACAGGAATTTTTTGGTTAAAACTTTGTTTGAAGTGATATAAATTCGCTCGGAATCGCTGCCCGAATACGGAATTTTTAAATGTTCCAAGAGAACGGGGGCGAAATAAATAAATTTACCGGTGTTTTCGACACTCTCGAACAGATTGAAAACAAAATCGGGCTGTGCAGCACGAAGTTCTTTGGCGGCTTTTTCGAGATTCAGGCTCACAAAAATCCGTTGCGATTCGTATCCAAGTTCGTAAAGTGCCTCTTCAACATATTCCGCCTGTACAAGAACGTCTTCCTCATCGGGGGTGGGAACGGGCGAGAGTGCATTTATCAGTATAACAACTCGTTTCATTATCGGTATATTTTTTATTTGATGTATCGAATATAGATTTTTTTATCTAAATACAAAACTAAAATTTGATTTTTGCTGTCTTTGAGTAAATAAAAAATCTGTAAGTTTTTTTCAAAATAATATAGAAAAAATGTATCTTTGAATAAGGATCTTTAAATCTTAAAAATAATTCAAAATGAAAACAAAACTGCTTGTCTTCATTTTCTCTTTGTATTTTTGTTGCTTATCGGCACAAGAAATTTCGATTTTCAAAGACCCGAGAGACGGGAAAGACTACAAAACAGTTACAATAGGTAATCAAACATGGTTTGCCGAAAATCTTGCTTACAAATCCCCAAACGGCTGAACGGAATACGAAAACATCGCCGAAAATGCTGTTAAATATGGATATTTGTACAATTGGGAGACTGCAACAAAAGTTTGCCCTCTCGGGTGGCACCTGCCAAGCGATAGCGAATGGCAAACACTCGAACTATCAATGGGTTTGCCTCCCGCCGAAATTGAAAATACAAATCATCGGGGCGAAAATATCGCCCTAAAATTGAAATCTCAAACCGACTGGTACAGCAGAGGAAACGGCAACAATTCGTCCGGATTTAATGCAATTCCGGGAGGAGCTTGTTTGTTTTACGATGATTCTTTTCATTTTTTGGGCGAATATGCCTATTTTTGGTCAGATACTCCCGAAGGTGTCGATGCTTGGGTGCGAGTTTTGAAATATGATGATACTTTTATCGAACGAGCAGTGTTTTCACAAAAAAACAAACTTTCGATTCGGTGTATCAAAGATTAAATTTTCTTGCGAAATATCCCCAAATAAGCTGTTTCTTTAAAGTGATTTTAATCTTCTGCATTTAATTTTCACTTGGTATTGACACGTAAAAACGCAAGGTTGGGCAAATTCCGTGTTTAAAATATTTTTTTAGTTTTTAATTTGATATTTATACATTTGCATTCTTCTTTTTAGCATAATTCTCAATCCATTCATATATTTTAAGTGATTGAGAAATTTGTCTGTAAAAATATATAGGAAATAAAGATTCTACTGACAAACAACAATGTTATCAATTACAATCGGAAACATCACCTTAAATTTCAAAACTCAACAATGACTAAAGATTACAACACAAGCCGTTCCAATTTAATACTACCCGAATACGGCAGAAATATTCAACAACTCATTGATATCGCCGTAAAAATTGAAGACAGCGAAAAACGGAATCGTTTCGTTCAAAATGTTATTTCGCTCATGGGCGATATGTATCCGCACCTGCGTGATGTTCCGGATTTCAAACACAAACTTTGGGATCATTTAGCCATCATGTCCAATTTTAAATTAGACATCGAAACACCTTATCCCCAACCCGACAAAGAAACATTGTATAAAAAGCCCGAAAAAATTAACTATGTTCAAAGTCAGATGCGATTTAAACACTACGGGAAAATAATCCTGAAAATGATAAAATATGCCGTAGAACTGCCCGAAGGCGATGAAAAAATCGGAATGCTCACTGCCATTGCCAATCACATGAAAAAACAATATTTGACATGGAACAGAGAAACCGTTGAAGACGATGTTATCCTGTCCGACCTTCAAGAACTCTCGCGGCACTTAATAACCGACACATCTGAAATAAAACTAAGCGATGCCAAAGACTTGGTTTTCACCCCAAAACGCCAAAACATTCCACAATCAAAAAACAAAAAAAGTAAAAATAAATCAAAGAAATCGCGAGATTATAAATGATATATTTTGATTGATTGATTTTTTGATATGCTTATTATTTTTAATATCAAATAGTTAAACAATTCATAAAACGCAATTTACCACCGGGTATAGTATATTAATGTGAAAAGTTGCTTTCTACTTTTCACTTTCTACTTTTAATAAAATTATGAGCTCATTCGAAATCACAGGCGGTCGCCGCTTAAAAGGCGAAATTGTTCCACAGGGAGCCAAAAACGAAGCTTTACAAATTATCAGTGCCGTTCTTCTGACAGAAGAAACGATTCACATCTCAAACATACCCGACATTTTAGACGTAAATCAACTTATTGCACTTGTCAGTGATATGGGAGTTGAAACGGTGAAACATTCTGCATCAGAATACTCATTTACGGCAAAAAATATCAACTTAGACTATCTGAAATCGGACGATTTTCGCAACAAAGGCTCTAAACTACGAGGTTCTGTCATGATTATGGGACCGCTTTTAGCACGTTTTGGGCAAGCCTATATTCCCAAACCGGGCGGCGATAAAATAGGTAGAAGGCGATTGGATACACATTTTTTGGGTTTCGCCAAACTTGGTGCCACTTTCAATTACGACACCAACGAAAGCTTCTACGAAGTCAATGCCAAAAACCTGAAAGGAACCTACATGTTGCTTGATGAAGCTTCGGTAACCGGAACAGCAAACATAATAATGGCTGCCGTTTTGGCATCGGGAACCACAACAATCTATAATGCCGCCTGCGAACCTTACATTCAGCAATTATGCAAAATGCTTAATCGAATGGGGGCAAAAATTTCAGGTATTGGCTCCAATTTGCTCAGCATACAAGGAGTTCAGCAACTCGGCGGCACATCGCACCGACTCTTGCCCGATATGATAGAAATCGGCAGTTTTATCGGCATGGCAGCAATGACACGTTCCGAAATTACCATTAAAAATGTTGAGTACAACGAATTGGGAATGATACCCGAAGCATTCCGAAAACTAGGAATTATCAGTGTAAAAATCAATGATGATTTATATATTCCGGCACAAGACCGCTACATCATCGATTCATTTATAGACGGCTCCATTATGACTTTGGCAGACGCTCCGTGGCCGGGACTCACTCCCGATTTGCTCAGCGTGCTTCTGGTTGTCGCCACACAAGCAAAAGGCAGTGTTTTGATTCACCAAAAAATGTTTGAAAGTCGCCTGTTTTTTGTCGATAAACTCATTGATATGGGAGCAAAAATTATCCTCTGCGACCCACACCGTGCCACGGTTATCGGACACGACCACCAAACCGTTCTGCGAGCCACACGAATGACTTCACCCGATATTCGTGCCGGTGTTGCCTTGCTGATTGCAGCTCTTTCTGCCGAAGGAACAAGTGTAATCAATAACATCGAACAGATAGACCGAGGATACGAAAAAATTGATGTGAGATTGAATGCCTTAGGAGCTGATATACGCCGAATTAGTGAATAATGGACAATGGATAATGGATAATGGACAATGTGGACATGTATTATTATACATACATTTTATACACTCCCAAATTTCCACATTTTCAAATTTTCAAATTTCCACATTCCCTAATTTTCACATTTTCTACCTGTCAAATTGGCACATTTCCTCAATACGGCAAAAAAATTGATGTAAATCAATACAATTTTCATCTTAAAAAAACTTCAAAACAATGAGCAATAAAGAGAAAAAGAATGTCGATGCTCCCGAAACCACAAATCAGGAACTCCCGGAAGAAATTACAAACACCTTAAACAGCGAAATGAACGAAAAAACGAATGACATTTCGACAGATTCGACAATCGAAAAAGACAGAGAAACTGACAAAACAGACATTTCCGAACCAATCGCCGAAACCAAAGAACCAAACCCGGAAGAAAAATTAGCTGCAATGACCGATAAATATCTCCGATTGACAGCCGAATTTGACAACTACCGAAAACGCACTCTTAAAGAGCGTATGGAAATGATAAAAAGTGCCGGAGAAGATATTTTTATGAACTTTTTACCAATTATCAACAATCTCGAAAGAGCCAAAAAATCGGTGGACCAAGCCAAAGAAATAGAACCCGTAAAAGAAGGTATCGACTTGATATTCAAATCAATATTTGATTTTCTAAGCTCTCGTGGACTCAAAGAAATTGATGCCGTAGGAAAAGAATTTGATACCGATTTGCACGAAGCATTAACCAAAATTCCGGCTCCCGAAGAAACCTTAAAAGGCAAAGTAGTTGATGTTATTGAAAAAGGTTACACGCTGAACGACAAAGTAATACGATTTGCAAAAGTTGTTGTCGGCGAATAAAATAAAAAATTATGACAAAAAGAGATTACTACGAAATTTTGGGAGTCGCCAAAGCAGCTTCGAAAGAGGAAATTAAAAAGGCATATCGTAAAGTCGCCATGCAATATCACCCGGATAGGAATCCGGACAATAAACAAGCCGAAGAAAAATTCAAGGAAGCCGCCGAAGCCTACGAAGTTTTGAGCGATGATGACAAACGTTCGCGCTACGACCGCTACGGGCACGCAGGCGTTAGCGGTGCTTCATCGGGAGGCAGAGGCGGATTTTCGGGCGGCGGCATGTCGATGGAAGACATTTTTTCACAATTTGGCGATATTTTCGGAGGTATGGGCGGTTTTGGCGGATTTGGAGGCTCTTCATCGGGAGGTCGCAGAGTCAGTAAAGGCGAAAGTTTGCGTGTGAAAGTGAAACTGAGCCTGAAAGAAATCATGTATGGTGCGGAAAAGAAAATAAAAGTCAAAAAATATGTTGCCTGCTCACATTGCAAAGGAACAGGCGCAAAAGACGGAACAAGTCATTCCACATGCAGCACCTGTCATGGAACAGGCTCCGTTACCCGCATTCAAAATACAATATTGGGACAAATGCAAACCCGTTCTGCTTGCCCCACTTGCGGCGGCGACGGGAAAAGTATCAGCCAAAAATGCGAACATTGTTATGGCGAAGGCATCGTTCAGGGAGAAGAAGTTATCAGTGTAAACGTACCGGCAGGCGTGGTTTCCGGTATGCAAATGAATGTTTCGGGCAAAGGCAGTGCGGCACGCCGAGGCGGAATAAACGGCGATTTACATGTCCTTTTTGAAGAAGAAGAGCACCCGGATTTGGTTCGCGATGAAGAAAATTTGTTGTACAATCTCTTCATCACAATTCCCGATGCCATACTCGGAACATCGGTAGAAATTCCAACAGTGGACAGCTCGGTAAAAATAAAAATCGCTCCCGGAACACAAGCCGGAAAACTCCTTCGCCTGCGTGGTAAAGGGTTGCCAATGTACGGTTCCTATGGCAAAGGCGATATTATGGTTCGCGTCAATGTTTGGATTCCGAAAGATGTATCTAAAGACGAAAAGAAATTAATAGAAAAACTAATCGATTCTCCTAATTTCAAACCCAATCCGGACAAGGAAGAAAAAAGCTTTTTCGATAAAGTAAAAGATATGTTTTAGCAATACCTTAAATCCGCAAGTATTTTTATATCTTGGTGTATTTCAACAAATAAGTTCCGGCAGATTTCACTTATTTA
>DYMH01000117.1 GCA_020721645.1 Draconibacterium orientale | reverse complement strand
TTTTTATATCTTGGTGTATTTCAACAAATAAGTTCCGGCAGATTTCACTTATTTAGTGTTTGCAAGAAAACGTGCAATAGCGTGAATATTAATGAATTATGCGACAATTTGCGTATGAATAACTCTGTGCAACTCTGTGTTTTACTCCGTGTAACTCTGTGATACAAACGTTATTTTATTGTTACACAGAGTTTTTTCACGGAGTTACACAGAGTTTCCGGGAAAAATTCTGCTTGCAATATTATTGTATCGCACAATATAAAAGCGAATTACGAGTTTTCTTTCAGGCACTATTTAAGTGATTAAAGACAGCGATTTTTCCTTATATTTCTTGGAAAATCTGCCGGAACTTGCGGATTTAAGGAACTGATTAAAAAAGAGGCTTCGAAAAATCGAAGCCTCTTTTTTATTTTAAATTTGATATTATGAGTTCAGTTTAAAAAGTTATAAAGTAGAAAGTTTATAAAGTTATAATGCTGAAAATAAGGACTTTAACTTAAATCCACATTTTTACATAAACTGCTGATTATAAATGATTTACGCTTTTCACTTTCAAACTTTATACTTTTTATACTTGGCTCATGTTATTTATTTTCTTCCTGAATGTCGCCCGTTGCTTTTTCTAAGCGTTTCATAATCGAAAACAGAAAGATTGCAGACAATAAACAGGCAACGATAAATATTCCCCATAGTTCAGGTAATGCAAGAACACCCCAAGCCAAACTGCCGACAAATAACAATTTGTTTCCTACGGCAGTTGCCAAAAGCCAACCTCCCTGCATGATTCCCTGAAAACGCGGCGGTGCTACTTTGGATACAAACGACAATCCGATAGGACTTAAAAACAATTCGGCTATTGTCATTATCAGATAAGCACTCATTAACCAATAGGGCATTACCCTCGAACTGTCCGGTACAGGAAGTTTATTTCCATTGGCATCAATTAATTCGGCAGGCGAAACCAAGTCTAACGAGGCAACCAAAATAATTATAAATCCTATTGCGGCAATAATCATTCCGATACCAATTTTTTTAGGAGTCGTAGGCTCTATTTTCTTTTTATTTAACCATGCAAAAATACCCATCACCGGGAAAGTTAAAGCAACGATGAAGAGCGGATTAAACGATTGAAATACTTCCGGACCGATAGGGTTTAATGTTTCAAAATGAGAGTAAAAATAATAGGATAAATATCCGAAACTCAGAAACATTGCGGCACCTACAAGTTTTTCGTATTTCGGTTTTCGGAAAATAATGATAAAAAAACCGGCTACCATTGCTATAAAAGCTAATATTGATTTGAGTTGAAAGAATATATTTGTAAACGGTCCAACTTCTTTAACGGTATAATCGCGGGCAAAAAATGTTAATGTTAATCCGTTTTGATGAAAGGACATCCAGAAAAAGATAACAACTATAAAAACCAAAATTAATGAATTAACACGGGGTTTTTCTTCCTTAGTCGATACAATGAGAAGATAACTTACAAAACCGACAAACAATCCTACTGCCAGTCCTAATTCTATTTCGTGGAGAATATAATGAAAAAAGAGTACTGTTACTGCAAAAAGAGCAACAACAACAATATAAGCAAGATTATCATTGCTTAATTTTCCTTTCTTGATTTCTGTTTCGGGATTTACAGCCAAAACGGAGCGTTCTTTTGTAGGTAAATGTTTATTGAAAATCAAATAAACCGATAAAGAGATGAGCATGGCAATTGCAGCAATTCCAAAAGCATAATTGTAACCCTTAGAAAAAGCATCGATATAATTGTGTGCAAATGCTGATAAGTCGGTAACAGTTTGCCCGGAAATAGTGGCTTTGTTTGCAAGAAGTTGAAAATTTTCGGGGTCGGCTAATTTCCCGTCCAATTGTGCATGGCATAATGCAGGCAAGCTTCCGTCGTGCATAAAACCTTGTGTTTTTAAGAACCAATTTCTTACACCCGTTGCAACGAAAGGTGCAAAAAATGCCCCGATATTTATTCCCATATAAAATATCATGTAAGCACTGTCGCGTACTTTTGAATATTTTGGGTCATCGTACATTTGACCAACAACCGCCTGTAGATTGCCTTTAAACATACCGTTCCCAAATGCAATGACAAATAAACCCACGATTGTAATGGGCAATGTGAGTCCCGGAATTGCAATGAGTGCATAACCTCCAAACATAATAATGATGCCAAGCAAAATTACTAATTTGTACTTATTCGTTTTATCGGCAATGATTCCTCCAAGAAGGGCTAAGGCATAGATTGCAAAATAAAACCAACTGTAATATCCTCCGGCTGCTTCTTCTGTCAAACCAAATTTGGCTTGTAAAAAAAGTACCAGAATAGCCATCATGGTATAAAAGCCAAACCGTTCGCCCATATTCGAGAAAAAAGCAACGAT
Source organism: Draconibacterium orientale (assembly GCA_020721645.1). Lineage (GTDB taxonomy): Bacteria > Bacteroidota > Bacteroidia > Bacteroidales > JAADGE01 > DYMH01. The sequence goes on along the minus strand of DYMH01000117.1, from coordinate 9,655 downwards.
AAGACCTTTTGGGTGATTCTTTAACATAAATATTTGATTATTTGGTGAGTAATTAAGATTTTCTGTACGAAACAAATGTAAAAAATCTTTTTGTAATATTTCTATGATTTAGGAATATTCAAGAGTAATGGATTCACAGCATCTCATCAACTTATTCAATATCAGACAAATTGATAAGAGGATTTGCATATATTTCATGAAATATTTTTTGAATTTCGGCTTTATTGCCCGGTATTTCCGAAATTCGTTTATCAAAATAATTCATTATCTTTTGTTTCGACTCTTCGGTATAATATTTCTGATATGTATTTGTATTTGACAATAAATCGGCAGCTATGTAATTGATTTCATTCAATTTATAGCCTTTATAAATACGCTTATCGATACATCGAGCCAAATTTTCAAAGCGTTCATTCACGTTTTTAATTTCCGCCATTTCTTCCAATTCTTCGGATATTGGCTCGCAAAATTCAAAATGTACGCGACCTTTGGGTGAATTTACGCCGCCTGCCATACTTTTTAAATCATCGCCGGGTGTTTTTTCGTATTTTTCGCCGCTGTGAACAGTGTAAATTTCCTTTGTTTTCGAAATATCACACGGTTCAAATTCGTAGGAAATTGATATAGGAACAATGTTTAATTCTTTAAAATCATCAGCAAAATGATTGTTTCCCGAATAATTAAACATTTTCAGCAAGCCAATATGTGTTTTATCGTTACCGTCTTTGGTTCTGCCTTCTTTTTGTGCTATCCAAATCGACGACTCATTATTTTTCAATGTTTTACGAATGTATGCCGATAATTGCTGCGATGCTTCGAGCATTTCTTTTCCGCCCAATCCGCGTTTTACTATAAACGATTTGTTAAGGCGAACCAAATCCTTTATCCACGGATATATCAAGAGATTACTTCCGATTGCGATTTGTGTTGTGGGAAATTTCGATTCAAACAAAATAATATTCAAAAATGCCGAATCCAGAAGAATATCCCGATGATTTGAGATAAAAAGATATTTCTTACGCGGATTGAGATTTTCCAGACCGGAATACGTAAAACTTGTAACCGTTTTTTGTATGATTTTGTTCACATAACCCGAAATGTAAACCGATTGAAAATCGAAAACCGAATGTATGCTTTTCAAATTTACAAGATATGCTTCGGCTTGTGCGTGTGGGTAAATTTTCTTTACCATTTCGATAAAAGAGTTGTCTTTTGCCAATTTTTCTAATACGGCAGACACTTCGGAATCGTGAAAAGGACGAATATCGTCGAAATTTATATTTTCCAATTTCTTTAATTTTTGAGCTTGTGAATTTCTGAATTTTTAAGCATTTATAAAAAAAAAGTTTTGCGTTTTTCGGATTTCCGTCCAAAAAAAAATATATGCCGAATATTTAAAAAAAAAGATATGATTTTTACTTCTTTGATACACAACAATATTCCTTTTGCGACTTGACATATTTCCAAATCTGCCGCAATTATCAAAAACACACCGTATCAAAATTTTTAGTACATTTGATTTGCACATTTATAGCCAAACCGCTGATTACTAAAAAATCCACTCACTCGATACACATAAAATACAGAAATTCAACATTTTACACATGAAAAAAATCATCATTTCCTATTCGGTCATCTGGTTTACAATATTGGTTTTGAGCACAAAAATTTGGGCACAAAATATTTCGGGAAACTGGACAGGCACGCTGAAACAGAAAGCAGGCGGCACCCGAACCGATTATTTTTTCAGTATGGATTTGAATGTAAACGGAAAAAATATCGAAGGAACTTCGTATATCAATTATTTAGATAAACCGGAAATCTATGCCTTATTCAAATTTTCGGGAACTTACGAAAACAATCAAATTCGTTTTTTTGAATCCTCTATTCTTTCGCAACGCGAAGCACAATCGATGTATTGGTGTACAAAATACGGCGTGTTGCTTTACACATCAAAAAACAACCAAGAATATCTGATTGGTGAATGGGCTGCAAAAGAAGACGGTTGCAGCCCCGGAACTCTTGTTTTGTCTCGAAAGAAAATTTCCGCACCGCAAAATTCTGAAAATGAAGTAATAACTGAAAATGAAGTAAAACAAGAAATTGAAATTCCCGAAAAAAAGATTCCCCCAAAACAAGAAAATATTCAAAAACGTGAAGTTGCAAAAGGAACGGAAGTGAAAATAAAAGGGAAAACAGTTACACTTAAAATTTTCGACCACGGAAAAGAAGATAACGACACTATTTCGCTCTATTTCAATGATAAACTCTTGCTCGACAGGTACCGATTGTCGAAAAATCCGTTGAAAATTGTTGTAGAAATCGACCCAAAAATCAAAAAAAATAAATTGGTCTTTTTTGCAAAAAATTTGGGGATATTTCCTCCAAATACAGCTGCTGTGATTATTGAAGCCGAAGGATTTTCAAAAAAAGTAATTTTGCGGTCTGATTTCAACCAATCCGATGTCATTTACTTTGAATCCGATAAATAATTTCGTGTCGAATGGAAGTAACAAATACAATATTCTGTTTTTAAAGCTTATAATCTGAACTTACAAAAAAATCATAAATAATTATGAAAAATTTAGTATAATTGAATCCTGTTATACTAAGCACGGTCATAAATTGCGTTTTACAAATTGTTTATCTATTTGATATTAAAAGCAATCAGCATATCAGCACATCAAAAAATCAACCAATCAAAGTATATTTAAAACGCAGAGTATCGCAGAGAATAGACAGTTAATAAAAACACGTTCCTAAAAGCAACCAGCACATCAAAAAATCAACCAATCAAAGTATAATCGAATCTAATCTATTAAAATTATGAAAAATATATCTTTGTTTTTTGTGTTATATTGTTTATTGATTACGGAAATATCGGCACAAGATATTAAATTACAGAAAGTTAACTCAGAAATTGAGTTTGCAACCTTGTATCTCAACGGAGCCGAAATAGTGCAAAAGGCAAAAATCAATTTACCGGAAGGTCGCACACAGTTGATTTTCGAGAACATTTCTTCAAAAATTGATGCCTCGGGCATTCGCATCACAACCGGAGAAGATGTGGATATTCTCAGCATTTCGAGCCAAATTAATTATCTGACCAAAGAAGAAGAGTTGCCTCAAATAAAACGATTAAAAGATTCTTTGTTATTGGTCGAAGCCAATCTTACTGCACTCGAAGACGAATTAAACGCATGGACAAATCAAAAAGATTTGTTGCTGAAAAACAATCAAATCGGCGGACAAAACAACGGTGTTTCCATTGTGGATTTGAAATCGGCAGCCGATTTTTATCAAATTCGTATCAAAGAAATCAACAACAAAATCAGTGCAATTGGTCGCGAAAAAATCAAATATGAAGGCACGCAAAGTCGGATTCAAAACGAACTATACGAACGCAACGCCCAAGCCGGTTACAGCCGTGCAGTGATAAATATTTTGGTTTCGGTGGACAATCCAATTGCTGCCAACATTGAGCTTAAATATCCGGTTACCGATGCCGGTTGGTCGCCCGTTTACGACATCAAAGCCGAAGATTCGGATAAACCGGTAGAACTCATCTATCGAGGCAAAGTGTTCAATAACACAGGAATCGACTGGAAAAATATTAAAATAAAACTGTCCACCGCCAACCCCACTCGCTCTGTTACGCAACCTGTCCTAAATCCGTGGTATTTGAATTATGCTGTTGCCCAAAATTTTTATAAAGGAAACTACAAAATGAAAATCAACGAAGGCTACACCCAAAATGCCATTGTTTCAATGGACCAAATTCAAAAAGAATACAAAACGGGCGGCGAAACGAATGTAATGGGTGGAAATATACAAAATACCGGTGAAATTATCAACGAAGCTGCAGTTCCTGAGCTGAGTGCCGAGTTTGAAATCGATAAAACATACACCATTCCTTCCGATGATAAACCATATTTGGTTGATATTGCAAAACATTCATTGCCTGCCCAATACGAACATTATGCTGTAACAAAATTAGACCGAGATGTTTTTCTTTTAGCAAAAATAAGCGGTTGGGAAGATTTGAATTTGGTGGACGGTCCGGCTAATGTTTATTATTCCGGCACATATCTCGGACAGTCTTTTATTACAACACGAAATGTTAAAGATACTTTGGATTTATCTCTCGGACGCGACGGTAAAGTTCTTGTAACACGAACAAAACTCAAAAACCTGAGCAGCACCCAGTTTATCGGCACCAAACGAAAAGAAACCATGACTTACGAATTGATAGTCAAAAACAATCGGAAAAGCCCAATAAACATTGTTGTTATAGACCAATTGCCCATTTCGCAAAATGAAGAAATTGAAGTAAAAATGCTCGATATTTCGGGTGCCGAACAAAACCCGAACACCGGAGAATTGAAATGGAAAATGACACTCCAACCCGGCGAATCGAAGAAAATTCAATTATCGTTTTACATCAAATATCCGAAAAATCAATCCATCGAAATCGAACAAAAGAAGCAAATGAAAGTTAGATATTTTCAATAAAAATAATAAAACTCCAACAAATCAACGTGAGCAAAGGAAAAGATATGAAACCCCACATTGGCATTTTTGGGTGTCGAAATAAAGGTAAAAGTTCCATTATCAATAAATTGGCAGGACAAGATATTGCAATTGTTTCCGAAACAGCAGGCACAACGACCGACCCTGTAAAAAAGTCTTTTGAAATAACAGGTTTTGGTCCTGTAATTTTAGTCGATACAGCAGGTATCGACGACGAAGGTGAACTTGGTTTGCAACGTATTGCAAAATCTCTGGAAACAGTAAAAATCATTGATATGGGAATTCTGGTGATTTCTGAAAACCACTTCGGAATCTACGAAAAACAACTGATTACGGAATTTAAAAAATACGATTGCCCGTTTTTTATCATTCACAACAAATCGGACATTGAGCGTTTGAGCCCGGAATTACAAAATCAACTGAGCCGCGATTATTCGGTTCAAGTAATTGATTTTTCGGTAATTGAAACAAAAAGTACCGAATCTGTTATCGAACTTATAAAAAAGACCGTTCCTGAATCGTCGTATAAAAACCCGTCTCTTTTAGGCGATTTAATTTCTTATGGTGATATTGTACTGTTAATCACTCCGATAGATATTGAAGCTCCGGCAGGTCGCATGATTTTACCTCAGGTGCAAACCATTCGCGATATATTGGACAACGATGCGGTGGCTATTGTTCTCAAAGAACGGGAAGTTGATGCTTTCCTAAAAAAAACCGGCATCAAACCCGCACTGGCAATCACCGACAGCCAAATTTTTAAAAAAGCCGATGCCTCAATTCCCAAAGATATTCCGCTCACCGGTTTCAGTGTGGTTTTAGCCCGTTTGAAGGGCGATTTCGATAAATATCTCGAAGGCACACCAAAAATCAAAGACCTCAAAGACGGCGACCGTGTGCTTTTGCTCGAATCGTGCAGTCATCACAGCTCCTGCGATGATATTGGGCGTGTAAAAATTCCGCGTTGGATTACCAATTTCACCGGCAAAAAAATTGAATACGATGTTGTAGCCGGGCTCGACAAACTAAAACGCCCGATGGACGATTACGCCCTGGTAATTCAATGCGGAGGCTGCATGATTACTCACAAACAACTTCAAAACAGGCTCAAAGATGCAGTCGATAAAAATATTCCGGTGAGCAACTACGGCATGACTATTGCTTATGTTCAAGGTATTTACGACCGTGCAATTGCACCTTTTGTGAAGAAAAAAAGCGAAAACACTTCCGAATATCTTTAAAATAAATAACATATGACCCAATCTGATAAAAAAATTCAAATCGAACATTTTCAAAACATTGTTGCTGTGGCTTTTGCCGACGGCTTACTCGACGATTCCGAAAAATCATTCCTTGCCGAAAGAGCCGAAGATTACGGCTTGTTGAAAGAAACTGTCGATAATATCTTGAAAAATGTTGATAATCTGGAATTTATCATACCACTCAATGCCGAAGAACGCGAAGAACAGTTGAGCGATGCTGTTTATATGGCAATGATTAACGGAAATGTGGAAGAACGCGAATATGATTTATGCCTAAAAATAGCCGAAAAACTCGACCTCGACCGAAAATATCTCGACGAAGTTATTGATTTAACAAAACGACTTTGGGATAATGATTAGCTGAATCAATTTCATTTTTTTGAAACTCAATAAAAAAGCGACAAAATGTTTGATTTTGTCGCTTTTTATTATGTCGATATTCACCATTTGTAATATTCCAATCAACAATTTTGATTTAAAACCCGATACCGCCCGAAACTTTAATTCCTTCGTCAATTTTAATGTCTTTTACATCTTCCAAAGTCAAGGTTTTAATATCATTTTCGGTGCGTTGCCCGGCTTCTTTCGATGCCATTCTCAAATTTTGATTTCTCAAAGCCAATTCCACAATTTTACGTGCACTTCGGGCATTTCCAAAATATTTATCACGTTTTCGGTATAATGCAGAAAGATATAATTTCAAATGTTCCAAAGTTTGCTCATCGGGTGTTAAATTTTCTGTCGCCAACATAACCAAAGTGATATTGAGAAGATTAACTTCGTCATAATCATTAAAGTGCATCGTTCGGTCGAAACGAGATTTCAACCCCGGATTCGAGCGTAGGAAATTATCCATATTATCAGGGTAGCCTGCAACAATAACAGCGAATTGCCCTCGCTGGTCTTCCATGTTTTTCAAAATAACCTCAATTGCCTCTTTTCCATAGCTGTTCTGTCCGCCGTCGGAAAGAGCATATGCTTCGTCGATAAAGAGCACACCGCCCATTGCAGCTTCAATTTTTTCCTTTGTTTTCAAAGCCGTTTGCCCAATATATCCTGCCACCAAACCATCGCGTCCGGATTCTACCATGTGTCCTTTTTCCAACAATCCGAGAGCTTTATAGACTTTCCCCATAATGCGGGCAACAGTGGTTTTCCCGGTTCCGGGATTTCCTGTAAAAACGGTATGTAACGAAAATTGATTTAATACGTGTTTTCCTGTTTCCCGGTAGTAACGTACGAGTTTTATCAACTCATTCACATCGTTTTTGATATTATTCAAACCAACTAAGGAATTGAGTTCGGCAACGGTTTCTTTCAACAGATTTTCATCGATTGGAATCTGTGCAATGCGTTTGCTTTTAGAGGGATTGATATTTTCGACATCTTCCAAGGTGATTGTCGATAAATCTTGGTTCGATAAATCTTTTACATTTTCACTTTTCATCAATCGCAAGCCCATGTTCATTTTCCCTTCGTCGATTAATGCGTAAGTAAAACGAGCGTTACCGAAGGATTGGTCGCGATTGCGATAGGCTTCGGTGAGCGTTTTACGTAGCATTTCCATTGCCTCGGGCGACAAACTTACCGAACGTTTTGTAGCGGCATATTGTGCAATTGCCATCAATTCATCGGGCAAATAATCATCGAAATGAAAGAAATATTTGAATCGCGATTTAAGACCGGGATTGGAATTAACAAAATGTTCCATTTCTTTGGGATAACCTGCAACCATAATTGCAATATCACCCTTGCCGTCGGACATTTCTTTTACAATGACTTCGATAACTTCTTTGCCGAAATCTTTTTTGTCGTCCTGAGCTCGAACAAGCATATACGCTTCATCAATAAACAAAATGCCGCCGCGGGCTTCTTCAATTGCCTCTTTCACTTTGGGTGCCGTTTGCCCGATGTATTCGCCTACCAAATCGGCACGGTCAACTTCATGAACATGCCCTTTCGACAAAAGCCCCATCTTTTTATATATTTGCCCCAAAAGTTTTACTACTGTTGTCTTTCCGGTTCCCGGATTGCCTGTAAAAACGCTGTGCAAACTAAAATCTTCGTTATCTTCAAAGCCTTTTGACTTTCTTAATTTTATAAAATCCAAATAACTGATGTGGTCTTTTATTTTTTGCTTGATATTTTCCAAACCAATGAGTTCGTTGAGTTTTTTGGTAACATCTTCAAGCGATTCTTCTTCGGTAATAACCTCTGATACTTGTTGTTGAATTGCAGAAATGCGACTTGTTGCAATTTCCAACGCTCCTTCGACATCGGCATCGCCGCAGGTAAATTTTGCCGAGGCGATTAAAGTGTCCATGAAAACAAATTCTACCGAATACGAAGTATCTTTCCACGAACCGGCATCGTTACTTCCCCAGCCTCGGTCGTAAACAAAAATTTTATCCATTTCGCCGTTGGCGATATACCTCAGGGTATCTATTTGTGCTTTGTGCAAGCCGGCATCATCATAAAAATGTATGAAATATTCAAAATTCCACGATTTATTGGTTTTATTTTTAATCGAAAATTCTACCCATACATATTTTGTGTCGGTTCGGTGAAATTGTGTGAGGTATTTGCGTTTTTCTTTGCTCACATTCCATGCTTCGGAATCGCCGGAATATAATTTTATGGATACAATATCGAAATAAGGATTTTGCCCGGTTTTCACCAAACCCACATCTTCGATAAAGAAAACCTGAGAGCCTGCGAATATTCCATCGATATAGCCTTCGGCAATATAAGCACCTTTTTTCCAAAAAGTTCCGGCTGTATCAACGCCCCAACTTTCGTAAACATCAACAACGTTTTTATCTTTGGTAACGGTATGGTTATTTTCAAGATTACAAATTTCTTTACGCTCCGATGAATCTGTTTGAATAATTTTTATCGAAACTTTTGCTTCCCATTCCTCTTCATCAAACAGTTTGTTGTAGAAGGAAAATTGTACACGAATATAGGTCAATTCACTTTTATCGAAAACCGTGCGGTATCGTTTTTTTGAATTTGCCATCCACTCGGGCGAGGAATATATTTTAATACTTTTAAATTTAAACGGATTTCCGTATTTGTATTCTTTTTTGGGCATGAGAAAATTGGTTTTATTAATCTGCGTTCGACAAATTTAAGGAAAAATCTTAAAAAAGATATTTTTTTTTGATATTCTGCAAAAATTATTCCGAATCAATTTTGAAACAATTTTTCAGAAATATAAATAAACGCAAAATGATTCTTTATATTTGCAAAAAATAGCTCGACAAATGGCAGATATCATCAAAAAGAAAAAAAAATTTTTCCGTAAAATGAAACAATACGATAATTATTATCGCCGAACGGGTTTTTACAAATTTTTGATTCAAAATTTTATCAAACTCACGTTAATTTTATTGGGAATAGCTGCCTTATTGATTCTCGCCAATTATATTCTGCTCTATTATGGATTCAATTTAGGGGACTCCATAAAAAATATTGTTCAAAAATCCTCAACACCCTTTGTTCTAATGTTGTTTTTCGTTTCGGAATCCATTTTAGGGTGGATACCTCCCGATTTTTTTATAGCTTGGTCGCAATACGAACCAACTTCTTTTGCTTATTTCAACCTAACGATTATTGCCACAATTTCGTATGCCGGTGGTTTTGTTGCCTATTGGATTGGAATTTGGATTCGACAATTTCCGCGAGTCAATCAATATATCGAGCATAAATATGCAAGTCGGTTTTTGTTGATAAAAAAATGGGGCGGTTTGGTAATTGTTATGTCTGCACTATTTCCTCTTCCTTTTGCTACAACATCAACAGCAGCGGGTATTGTAAAATATCCGTTTAAACTTTTTGTCCTCTACGGATTAACACGCTAT
>DYMH01000243.1 GCA_020721645.1 Draconibacterium orientale | reverse complement strand
TTCGCGGGCGCGAAACCGCGGTGAAAGGGCAAACGTAGGCTACAAGTTGCCGTTAAATGTAATTAAAATAACACACTTACAGTTAAACATAAAAAAGCAATAAATCAAAGCGTTAGGATAAGAAAATGGCACAACCTCAAATTGGATATTTAGCATTGGAACGAGGAACAATCAATTGCGCATGTAAAGGTCTGAATTTGATAGTGATGAATAATCCCGTTGAAATGAAAACATTTGTGCAGAAACACTTCAAAATCAAACATCCTGAATTAAGAAAAGTGTACGGCAGTGAAGTTATCGACGGTTTAAAATTAGGCGGACATTATCTTTTAAATGAAAAAGCGTATAAAAACTTTTTGACAGAATGTATTGACAATTATCCTCAATTATTTCCGCCAAATCGTCTTGTTGTGACCGAACCTGTAGTCAATCATATGTTCTTCCAAGTTTCGTGGGACTCTTATAAATATAATACACCCAAAGAATTGATTAACACAACAATCACAAAACTAAAAGAAATAAAACTAAACAAAGAGCAGTTCAAAGATTTCAACGATGACGACCAATTTCAACTGTTCTGCGATGACGAAGGTTTTCCGAATTTTAATAATTTTGATGAAGAAGTCGATAAGCTATTCCAAAAATATGATTATGTTTACGTAACGGAAAACGATTGTATTTACGGCGAAAGAAACGCAAAACGAGAAGAATTGAGCGACCGGGCAACGCAAGCCTATGAAATAGCACAGGAAACAGCACAAAAATGATAATACATGTGTAATCCCCATTCGCATAATGAACAACGACCGTTTGCCGGCGAAAAAAAATATCGCCTGGCAGATTTTTTCAATATGCACTGGGACGAATATTGCAAACACCCCACAGAATATATAGAACCGGAACAGTACAAAGCCGTAAATGCCATTCAAGTATGCCGAACCGCAGCATTGGGAATTGATTATTACGCCTGCCCGGATTGCGGCGACATGTCGGAAGTGAGACACAACTGTAACAATCGGTTTTGCCCCTCGTGCAGTTGGCTGGACACCGTAAAATGGTCGGAAAAAATAAAATCGCAGATGCTCAACATTCCGCACCGCCATGTGGTTTTCACCCTGCCGCATCAATTGATTCCATTATTTAAGCGCAACAAAAAGCTGATATTGAATATCCTTGCCAAACAGTCGGCAGAAACTTTCAAAGATTGGATTAAACACAAATACGGTTTAAATATCGGCATCATATCGGTAATGCACACTTTCGGCGAGAAAAAAAATGTTCACCCGCACACACACATGATAATTTCGTGGGGCGGCATTGATTTTAAAACCGGCGAACTAAAAGCCATCGAAGAAGAATACGTGAAATATGAATTTTTGCAAAATAAATTTCGATGCAAATTTGAAGACTCTCTCATCGCATCCTTCGATGCGGGCGACTTAAAACATGATTTCGGCAATCGCACGGAATTTATGCAGTTCATAAAAAAGATAAACAAAAAAAATTGGCAAATTCATTTAGAGCCGCCAATGGAAACCCCGGCAGACGTTGTGCGGTACATTGCCCGATATTCCAAACGCGCATGTTTGAGCGAATTTAAAATAACAGATATAGAGGGTGAATACATCGGTTTTCGCTACAAAGATTACAAAGACCGTCAAGACTCCAACAATCCGAAATCTAAGGCTAAAGAAAAGGAAATGCGCCTTCATTACAGTGAATTTTTTCCGCTTTTATTACAGCACGTACCCAAAGCCTATTTTAGAATGGTCAGATATTATGGTTGTTACGGACGGTTTAAAAATATAGTTCCGGAATATAAATCAAAGCCGGACGAAATACAACTGTCGCAACAGATTGAAAACGAATACGAAACAAGCGAAAAAAATCCAAAATACTGCGTGGCGTGTACCGGTGAAAAGGTTTACGTATATACATTATTAGACAGCCGACCCAAAAAAGAACGCATCGCCCCCTTTGATATAACGCAGCATAAACATTTGATTTACAAGAAAATTTCGTTAGAAACCGTCAAAGAAAAGATAAAACAGGCTGCATAAAATTGCGATGTACAGCCAAAAGTGTGTTCTTATGTAAAAGAAAGGCAAAAAAAGATAAATAAACAGAAAATACTAAATTTGAAAACAAAAAAAGGAATGAAAAATGAACAGGACGTAAGACACAAAAAATAATATGAAAAAGAGCTTTATCAGACCATAAAATTGAAGTTCTTATATATTGTAAAATAAATAAAAAAATACGTACATTTAACATGGTATTTAGCACAATTTTGTGGCCTGCCGCAGGCGCAACACAGGCCACAAAACTGTGCAAATACCTTTTCGTTAGCAACTATTAGCCCAACGTGGCGAAAAACACGTGAAAAAGTTTTTATAACTTGAAAAT
>DYMH01000242.1 GCA_020721645.1 Draconibacterium orientale | reverse complement strand
AAAAAATTGTTTCAAAATATCATTTTAGGTATTATCCGGGATAAGCGTAAAATATTATATCTTTATTTGGAAAACACTGCCATGGTCTTGCTGACACTGACAGGTTGTGCTGTTAAATTTTTCACTTTTAATTTTTCACTTTTAGCTCCTCGGCAAATCCGATAATCCCATTTTTAAAAGGTTCCATCGGAGCGGAAAGTACGCCGGCACCAACTTGCCCGACACCGGGATTTTTGCGTACCACCAACATATTAATTATCAATCATTTAATTAAGCAGCTACTTTTAAATTGATTATTTCAAATTCAACCCCTTTTTCTACAGTTTGATTTGCTTTTAGCAACAACAAATTAGTAGTTTCGGTTGTCAAATAAAAATCGCCGCAATTTTCACAAACTAATGCAGGAACATTTTTAAATACTACAATTACATTATCTCGCTCTAAAGTAAAGGTTACAAAACCTTGTTTTGTAGTTCCGTTTTTGCAAATTACACATTCCATATTTTTTATTATTTTCTTGTTTTAAAATCAAATTCCCAAATATCGGTTTTCGGCTCATAAGCCGTAATAATTATCATTGTTTGCGTTTCTATATCAAAACTGCAAACTACATGTAAAGGTCGTGAATTTACGTAAGAAAACAAAAGTTTACTCGGAAAAGGTTTATCTTCGGGATAATTCATTATTATTTCTCCTGTTTCCAATACGTTTTCAACATCTTTTGTTGAAATTTTTCTTTGAAACATTTGTTTCGCTGAGTGATTTGTGTAAAGAATATTCATGTTACTCGTTACTATTATTTTTTGAAAAACCATCAGATTTAATATGATAAATCAAACCCTGTCAGAAGTTTTCACTCTGAGAGGTTTTAATCATTTTTCGGCTAATTATTAGAACTTTTTTGTTTTTCCCTTTTAGTTTTTAGTTTTCAATTCCTCAGCAAAGCCGATAATTCCATTTTTAAATGGTTCCATCGGAGCGGAAAGCACACCGGCACCCACTTGTCCAACTCCCGGATTTTTATGTGCCACTCCGGTGTCGATAAACGGAGTGAGATTTCGTTCAATCACTTTGCGAACGTCTATTCCCGTTGGTGTTCCGCGGAAATTGAGATACGGAATCTGATAAATATTATTTTCGCCTGCCGTAATTTCGTACATCGCCAAAGTGTAATTGACAGCATCTTTTGCTGTTCCTCCCACAAACTGAACAATGGCAGGCGATGCAGCAATTGCAAATCCGCCCAAACCGACTGTTTCCGTAATCGCACTGTCGCCGATGTCGGGATTTGCGTCTTCTTTTGTAAATCCCGGAAAATACAGAGCATCAGGCACAAGAGCCGCTCCTACGAACCATTTTTCGCCGGTTCCGGAAATTCTGATGCCGAAATCAGTTCCGTTTCGTGCCAATGTTATTACAACGCTGCTGAACGGAATATTCATTGCTGCGTCCAAAGTGGCTTTGGCTGCCGGCATTGACAGATTGAGAAAAAAATGATCATTGCCGTTGATAAATTCCAAAACTTTTGCCATATCTTCTCTGTTTTCAGATGTTCTGATAATTGCCGGTGCAATTGCCCGGTAAAATAAAGAAGTTCCGGCTCGGTTTCTGTTATGAACTTCATCGCCCATGTGAAGTGCCTGTGCAATAATGTTTTTCAGGTCGATTTTGCCCAAACTTTCAATCGCACTTTTCAAAATCGGATACATCGTTTTTTCCATCCATTTGAGGCGTTCTATAACTTCCGGACCGAAAGCTCCGTATCTCAAAACTTTTCCCAAACCTTCATTCAGCGTGCAATATGCAATGTTTCCATAAGTTTCGTTTTTGATGATAAAAACGGGCATCGATGCCGATACGATTCCCGCCATCGGACCAACGGTAGAATGTTCGTGGCACGGAGCGTATTCAATTTGAGGTGAAGATGCTAATTTTTCGGCTTCTTCGGGCGTTGCAGCCATGCCTTCGTAGATGAGTGCACCTATAATTGCACCGCGTGTGGGTCCGCTCATGCGCTCCCAAGCGATTGGCGGTCCGGAATGTAAAATCAGATTTTTCTTCATTCCCGGAATCACTTTTTCGGCAATATCCATGCCCAGCAAAACGGGTTTCCCGCCAAGAATTATTTGAAGTGCTTTTTGGTTTGCTTCTTCAATTTTTTCTTTGTTTAAATTGATTATATCCCAAACGGATTCGTCAATATCCACAGGCGGTCTCCAATCAACCTGAACTGCTTGTGCACCTTCTTTCTCAATATTTTCCTTAAAAGAACTGATACCGGTGTTTATTACTTTTAAGTCTTTGTTGAATAACTTGTTTATCATGTTTTTTTAGAGTAATTAGATTTTAGTTTCTTGTAATCGGAGAGTTAAATGTATTTTTTATTATTTATGTTTCAAACAAAAATATTTTGGTGAATATACTCA
>DYMH01000116.1 GCA_020721645.1 Draconibacterium orientale | reverse complement strand
AAATATTCGATTCTGCTCAAAAAATCTAAGAAAATCAAACATACATTCATTTTCGATCCGAAGGGGAAAAATTACAAATCGGTTGCCGTAAAAGGCGAAATGAATGCTTGGAATCCGCTCAATACACTCATCACATTTCAAAACGGAAAATGGACCTGCGATTTTTGGCTCGAACCGGGGAAATATCAATATCTGATGCTTTTGGACGGAAAAGAACAAACCGACACCAACAACCCACAAACGGCTGACAACAACATTGGAGGAACAAACTCCGTAATGTTAGTCGGAACAGAAAACACGCAAAAAGTTCCCGTACTTTTTACGCAAACATATACTCAAAATACGGTTGTTTTCGGTTCGGAACAAAACTGCGACAGTGTTTTTGTTTTTTACGATAACTACAAAATTCCGGTTTCCGAAATATCGGAAAATCAATTTGAAATTCCGATTCCCGTAAACGCTGCAAAGCATGACAGGACTTATTTACGTGTGTTTGCATTCAACAAAGGCGGATTATCTAACGATTTGTTAATTCCGCTCGAAAAAGGAAAAGTTTTATCAGAAATTTCACAAATCACTCGCACCGACTACGAAGCAGCCGTTTTGTACAATGTTTTTGTTGATAGATTTTTCAACGGAGATAAAAACAATGACAGACCGACTCCCGACAAAGAAATTTTGCCAAAAGCTAATTATTTCGGCGGCGATATTGCCGGAATTATTGCAAAAGTTGAAAGCGGATATTTCGATTCGCTCGGAATCAACACATTATGGATTTCGCCCATTGTTCAAAATCCGGAAACAGCGTTCGGAAAATATCCCGACCCGAAAACCAAATTTTCGGCATATCACGGATATTGGCCCATTTCGCTCACAAAAATCGACAACCGAATGGGAACCGAAGCCGAATTTAAACGGTTGGTCGATTTGGCACATTCCAAAAACATGAACGTACTTTTGGATTTAGTGGCTCATCACGTTCACGAACAATGTCCAATTTACAAACAACACCCCGATTGGACTACCGATTTGCATTTGCCCGACGGAACGCTGAACACCGAACGCTGGGACGACCACCGTCTGACAACTTGGTTCGATGTTTTTCTGCCGACACTGGATTTATCGAAACCCGAAGTTTATAATATGTTATCCGATTCGGCAGTTTATTGGATAGAAAAATACAATCTCGACGGTTTTCGACACGATGCCACAAAACACATTCCCGAAGTTTTTTGGCGTGCTCTGACTTTGAAATTGAAAGAACGAATTATTATTCCGCAAAAACGACGTTTATATCAAATCGGCGAAACTTACGGAACGCCCGAACTAATAAAAAGTTATGTCGGAACGGGGCAGCTCGACGGACAATTCGATTTCAACACCTACGATGCCGCAATTGCCGCTTTGGCAGGAAATTCGGACTTTATAAATCTCAACAACACTTTGCAAAATAGTTTTAATAACTACGGATTTCATAATCTCATGGGAAATATCACAGGAAATCAAGATCGCGGACGATTTATTTCCTACGCTTCGGGAGCATTGCGTTTCGATGAAGATGCCAAAAAAGCCGGCTGGAAACGCAATATTGAAGTAAAAGACCCTGTCGGTTACAAAAAATCGGCTATTTTGAATGCTTTTTTAACAACAATTCCGGGAGTTCCGGTGATTTATTACGGCGACGAAATCGGCATGCCCGGCGGAAACGACCCTGACAACAGACGCATGATGCTGTTTTCAGACTTAAATCCCGAACAAACAGATTTGAAAAATATCACACAAAAATTAATAAAATTCAGAAAAAATTCATTGCCATTGATTTACGGCGATTTTAAATTGATTTCGGCAGAAAAAGATATTTTAATTTACGAGCGAAATTATTTCAACAAAACTGTTGTTATTGTTTTAAATATATCATCGGAAGAAAAAAATCTGTCTTTTCAAATTGATAAACAATTTTCCGGACAAAAATTCAACGCATTTTTAGGTTCATCATTCAATTTAAAAGCCGAAAATATGAACTTTGTGTTGAATGGAAATTCTTTTGAAATATTTTCAAATTAATAACTTATAAAATATTATAACATGAATTTTAAAAACATAATTATTGTTATCGCAGCCTCGGCTTTGGGTTTGATGTCGTGCAAAAATCAATCGAATCAGAAATCGGAAAACCAAGACAGTATTAAATTGACGGTCAATAAATTTCCGGAACGCACACAAAAATCGAACATTTACGAAGTGAACATCAGGCAATATACGCCGGAAGGCACTTTTGCAGCTTTTGAAAAAGAAATTCCGCGTTTGAAAGAAATGGGTGTCGATATTTTATGGCTGATGCCAATCAACCCAATCGGCTTAAAAAACAGAAAAGGAAGTTTGGGAAGTTACTATTCGGTAAAAAATTACACAGAAGTTAATCCGGAATACGGAACAAAAGACGATTTCGCAAAAATGATGAAAACCGCCCACGACAACAGAATGCTCGTAATTCTGGATTGGGTTGCAAACCACACTTCGTGGGATAATCCGTGGATTACAGAACACCCGGATTGGTACACAAAAGATTCGGTAACAAAACAAATTGTGGCTCCGGTTCCGGATTGGAAAGACGTTGCCGACCTTGATTATGAAAACCCGGAATTGCGAAAACGTATGGTGGAAGACATGAAATTCTGGGTCAAAAACTACGATGTCGATGGTTTTCGATGCGATGTGGCAATGATGATTCCTACTGCATTTTGGGATTCGGCACGCATGGAACTTGATAAAGTGAAACCGGTTTTTATGCTTGCCGAAGCCGAACAAACGGATCTTGCGAAAAATGCTTTCGACATGACCTACACTTGGAATTTGCATCACATGATGAATGAAATTGCACAAGGAAAAGAAAAAGCATCGGCTTTGAACACATATTTTGAAAAAGATAAAACAGAATACCAAAAAGCGGATTATCGTATGATTTTCACCTCAAATCACGATGAAAATACGTGGAACGGAACCGAATTTAAACGAATGGGCGACAGTTACAAAGCGTGGGCAGTTTTTACTTTTGTTGCTCCCGGAATGCCTCTAATTTATACAGGACAGGAATTTTGCATGAACAAACAACTCCGATTTTTCGATAAAGATACCGTAGCCCAAATAAAATGCGAGATGACCGATTTGTATCCGAAACTCATTAAACTGAAAAATGATAATCAGGCACTTTGGAACGGTGAAGCGGGAGGCGAAATGACGGTTTTGAAAACCAATCAAGCAAATCAAATTTTTGCATTTATCAGAATCAAAGAAAATAATAAAATTTTATCAGTTTTCAACTTATCAAAAAACGATGTCAAATTTCAATTTTCCGATTTTACGTTTGAAGGAAAAAATGTTTTTTCGGGTGATGATTTAAATGTTGAAAAAGGGAAATCAATGAGTTTAAAATCTTGGGAGTATGGGATATACCAAATTAATTAAAAATTAACAAGTTAATGAGAAGTGAAAATTTGACAGAGATAACTCAAATTTTCATTTTTTTTCTATATTCGAATCATTATACAATTAAAAATTTTGATTTATGTCGATTAAATTATTCAGTAAACTGCATCTGTTTTCGGTCTTATTAATACTTAACAGTTTTACTTCGTATGCCCAAAATCCGGCTTTAACCCGAATCGACCCGCCAAATTGGTGGACCGGAATGAAAAACACAAATCTGCAACTTATGGTTTACGGAAAAAATATCGCTTCAACCGATGTTTTTATCACATCAAAAACCGTTACGATACAGAAAATTAACAAAGTCGAAAACGCAAATTATCTGTTTATCGACCTTGATTTATCGAAAGCAAAGCAGCCCGAAACTTTTGAAATTTTGTTTAGAAACAAAAGAAAACTCGTAGCAAAATATCCCTACGAATTAAAAGCCAAAACACCGCAAGTTCGCGGTTTTTCTGCTGCCGATAATTTGTATATGTTGATGCCCGACAGATTCTCGAACGCAATTCTTACAAACGACAGCAATCCGGCGATGCTAGAAAAAGCTGACCGCTTAAATCCCGACGGTCGCCATGGCGGCGATTTGCAGGGCATTATTAACAAATTGGATTATCTGAACAGTTTGGGAATGACAGCCGTATGGTTGAATCCGACTCTCGAAAACAACATGCCGAACTATTCGTATCACGGTTACGCTGTTACCGATTTCTACAAAACGGATGCCCGTTACGGAACCAACGAAGATTATCGCCGCTTTGTCGATGAATGCCATTTGCGTAGCATGAAAGCCGTTATGGATATGGTTTTCAACCATTGCGGCAGTTTTCATTGGTGGATGAAGGATTTACCGGAAAAATCGTGGTTGAACCGAAGTGCTGATTCAATTACAAATTTCCGCGGCGAAACACTTGGCGACCCGCACGCTTCTAAATTCGACCAAAATCGCCTGACACAGGGTTGGTTTGTTCCGACAATGCCAGATATGAACCAACACAATCCATACCTCGCCAACTATCTCATTCAGAATAGTTTATGGTGGATTGAATTTTCGGGAATCGATGGTATCCGAATGGATACGGAAGTGTATCCATATTTGGATTTTATGTCTGACTGGGCAAAACGTCTTCACTCCGAATATCCCGACATCACACTGCTTGGCGAAACTTGGGTGCAAAACGTGCCTTTTGTAGCTTATTTTGAAGGTGAAAGTAAAATTTCCGGAAATTTTAATTCGGGGCTCAACTCAATTACCGATTTCCCAATGTTTTATGCTATAAAAGATGCTCCAAATCAATACGATTCGTGGACAGACGGACTCTTAAAAGTTTATTACGTTGCAGCTCAGGATTTTTTGTATCGAAATCCGTACAACAATGTCATTTTTCTGGATAATCACGATGTGGACAGATATTATACGGCTGTGGGCGAAAATTTGGAAAAATTCAAAATGGGAATTTCAATGCTCTACACCATGCGAGGAATACCGGTTTTACAATACGGAACCGAAATTCTGATGACCGGCGAAGAAGGCAAAGGACACGGCAAAATGCGACAAGATTTTCTTGGTGGCTGGGCAGAAGATAAAATGAATCAATTTGAAACTTCCGGACGCACAAAAGACCAAAATGAAGTTTTCGATTTTATCAAAAAAATTGTAAATTGGAGAAAATCCAATGAAGCAGTTACAAAAGGAAAATTCTTGCATTTTATTCCCGAAAACAATGTTTATGTCTATTTCAGATATACCGAAAATAAAGCTGTCATGGTCGTTCTGAACAACAACAACGATGAAGAACGCACAGTGGATTGTTCTCGTTTTTCGGAAATATTATCAAAATATAAATCCGGAACAGAAATTATATCGGGAACCGAAATTGTGAACTTAAATCAAATCAAAATCCATAAAAAATCTGCTTTAATTATCGACTTAAAATAAAAAAAAACGTCATTCGGTATATAAAAAACTTCAATCTTTAATTTCTCTAAAATATTCCTTTTTATATCGAACAAACCGATTAATTCTAAAAAAAATGCTTATGAAATATTTGTGGTTTGCACTTTTGAATATCTTTCTGATAATCAATTTTTCGTTTGCACAGATTATTACAACCAATCCACTGTATCCTGTTGCCACGCAATCGGTTGTACTAACTTTTGATGCAGCAAATACGGCATTAGCCGGATATACCGGAGATATTTACGCTCACACAGGAGTAAATTTAACGGACGGGAGAAATTGGCAGCACGTTATCGGTTCGTGGGGAAATAATGCGACACAACCCAAATTAACCCGTGTAAGCACAAATATCTACACATTAGATATTTCACCCTCTGCCAATTCGTTTTACAGTGTCGGAACAGGAGAGGTTGTAAAACAAATAGCTATTGTTTTTCGCAGTTCCGACGGACTAAAACAAACTGCCGATTTGACCGTAGAGGTCTTTCAGCCGTCAAATTCTATCACAATCTTAAAACCTGATTCTGCACAAGTTTATTCGCCCGGCGAAACGATTGAATTAACCGCCGTTGCTCTTTTTGCCGACAGCGTTGCCGTGTATGTGAACGATGTTTTTATCAACGGGATTCACAGTAATAATATCACCGAAATTGTTACAGCCTCAATTTCCGGAAAAACAAAAGTGAAATTCGAGGCAATGAGTTCGTCGATAACAATCAGTGATTCTACGAGTTTTTTTGTCCGCAATCCCAATACAATTGCCGATTTACCTGCATCGAATCTCGAAGACGGAATCAATTATATCGACAACAACACCGTAACTCTCGTTTTATATGCTCCGTACAAACAATTTGCTTTTCTAAAAAGCAGTGTTGATGATTGGAAAATATCACTCAACAACCAAATGAATCGAACTCCTGACGAAAAACGCTATTGGATAACACTTTCAGGGCTTAGTCCCGCACAAGAATATGGTTTTCAGTATGTTATCGACGGCTCAATTACAGTTCCCGATGCCTATGCCGATAAAATTCTCGACCCTTGGAACGACAGATACATCAACAGTACGATTTATCCAAATCTGATGCCTTATCCCGAAGAAAAAACTTCGGGCGTGGTTTCTGTTTTTCAAACAGCACAAACACCCTACATTTGGCAAACTCAAAATTTTGTTCGCCCCGAAAAAAAAGATTTAGTAATTTACGAACTTCATATTCGCGATTTCAGCGATGCAAAAAGTTATCAATTAATGATTGATACCGTTCAATATTTTAAAAGCCTCGGGGTGAATGCCGTGGAATTGATGCCCGTGAACGAATTTGAAGGAAACAGCAGTTGGGGATACAATCCTGATTTCTATTTTGCTCCGGACAAAGCCTACGGACCCAAAAATAAACTCAAAGAACTCATCGACACATATCACGCCAACGGAATTGCCGTAATAATGGACATTGTATTGAATCATTCTTATGGTTTAAGCCCGCTGGTTCAAATGTATTATGACGATATAAACAATCGACCGACGACCGACAATCCGTGGTACAATGTAACATCGCCCAACACCGCTTACAGTTGGGGATTCGATTTCAATCACGAAAGCCCCGATACTAAAAGATTTGCCACACGAGTGATGAAATATTGGCTCACAGAATATCGTTTCGACGGTTTTCGATTTGATTTTACAAAAGGGTTCACTAACAAACCGGGCGATGGTTGGGCTTACGATCAATCGCGAATCAATATATTAAAATCCTATGCCGACAGCATTTGGACATACTCGCCCGGAGCTTACGATATTTTAGAACACCTGACAGACAACTCAGAGGAAACTGTTTTAGCAAATTACGGCATAATGCTGTGGGGAAACATGAATTATTCCTACGGACAAGCGGCAATGGGCTTTCCCGATGATGATTTTTCGTGGATTTCATATAAAAACAGAACGTGGAACAATCCGAATCTCATTGGCTATATGGAAAGCCACGATGAAGAACGAATGATGTATCGCAATCTGAATTACGGGCAAAGCAACGACAATTATAACATAAAAGATACTGCAACCGCATTAAAAAGAACCGAGCTGGCAGCAGCATTTTTTCTGACTGTTCCCGGTCCAAAAATGATTTGGCAATTTGAAGAGCTCGGCTACGACACCTCCATCAACTATCCCGACCGTATTGGTGCAAAACCAATTCTTTGGAACTACGCAAAAATACCGGAACGCATGCGCTTATTTTCAATTTTTCAAGAATTTATCAAATTGAAGAAAGAACTGTCTGTTTTTAAAACAAGCGATTTCACAATGAATGTTTACGGGCGGGTTAAACAAATTATTTTACAAAGCGAAAATATGAATGCCCTTGTTATCGGCAACTTCGATATTGTTCAGCAAACTGCACTGCCCGCCTATCCGGCAACAGGAACTTGGTACGATTATTTCAACGGAAAAATAATCACAAATACCGATTCTGCTTTTATTCTAAATCCCGGGGAATATCATTTTTTAACAGACAAATATATCGGAATGCCCTCGATTCCGGCAGCACCTTTTGTACAAAATCTTACAATATCCGGTAAAAAATTTGTTGGTGATACTCTTTCAGCCACATATCAATATTTAGATGTAAATAATGACCCCGAAGGAAATTCAACCTTTCGGTGGTACAGTGCATTGACAAACACCGGGCTGGGAGCCAAAGAAATTGAGGGTACAAATTCGCAAAGTTGCACCGTAAGCTACAATGAGCTCAATAAATACGTTCAATTTGAAATAACTCCGACAGAAAATTCCGAAAATATGCTGTCGGGCGAAAAAGTACGTTCGGCATGGTACGGTCCACTCGGCAAGGAACCCGATGCCATTACCGGATATCCTGTTCCGTTTCGTGAAAGCTTATTTTTCAACAACACATCATCGTACAAAACATTAACCATTTCAGGTATTTCAGGTAAAATTATTGCTCAATTCAATATCAATAACCAAAACCAAATCGAAATACCCTTTCTCGACATCGAAGTCGGACTGTATTTCGCCAAATTTGAAGGAATGGATAATGTTAAAATTGTTAAAATTTTAAAATATTGATATGTATCATAAATCTCTTTAATTAATATCCAAATTTTGTCCTATTTTGTTCAACACAAAATTTACACAAACGTTTGCACAAACGTTTGCGTAAAAAAATAAGCAAAAGCACTTGTTTTTTAAGATATTATTATTTAATTTTAAGAAGTTTTCTAATACTAACAATTAAAAAAATAAAAATTATGAAAAAATTTTTTACACTTTTAGCTTTTGTAGCATTTGCAAGTATGTCTTTTGCGCAAGTTACGGTTATATTTAATGTTGATATGACACCTAATGTTGATTTTAATCCGGCTACCTATGAAGTTTACATTGCGGGGGGTGATGCAGCTATCGGAGCGTGGACAGAACCCGGAACGAATCCTGCTTACAAAATGACACGAGTTGGAGAAACATCGGTTTACACAATTACAGCAAACGGAGTTGCAGCAGGTGATGTTCCCTATAAATTCTTTTCCGCTTTAGCAGGTTCTGTAACTTGGAGTGCAGGAGAATGGGAGGGCGATCCGAACAGAGTTCAAACAGTAGCTGCTGTTGGTCTTAATGTAGCATGTGTATGGGCTGACCAAACATTTTCTCAAACAGTTGTAACAGAACTTTCAGGAGTATCGAATATTAATTCAGTAAATCTTTCGGTTTATCCAAATCCGTCGAATGGCTTATTCACAGTAAAAGCAGAAAATGATTTCAATTTGAATGTTGTTGATGTTGCCGGAAAATTGGTTTATCAAGGACAAATCTCAAATAACGTTAATACTGTTGATTTGACAAACGTTCAAGCAGGAATGTATTTCTTTAAATTCTCGTCTGCTAATAATTCTTATTTCCAAAGAGTGATTGTTAAATAATTCATAGAAAGCGTTTTTTAGTTTAAAAACCCATCGGAAACGGTGGGTTTTGTATTTTGGTAGGTTTAAAAAAGTATTCGTAAATTATATCAAAAACTTAGAAACAGTCGATAAAAGTTCCTTTCGGTTGATGGGTTTTGAAACATAATCATCGCAACCGGCTTCAAAACTCTTCGATTTTGTATTTGATTCGGATAGGGCAGTTTGAACAATTATCGGTATTTTGTTGTTAAATTCACGAATCTGCTTTGTAGCTGCGATTCCATCGGTTATAGGCATCAAAATATCCATCAGAATAAGGTCGATTTGCCCGTTGAGCTTGCAAATCTCAACAGCTTCGGCTCCGTTTTTTGCCCAAATTAAATTGGCTTTACTTGAACGGAAAATTTCTTCGAGCAATTTGAAATTGTTCAATTCGTCATCGGCAATAAGAATAGTATAGGCTTCCCAAAAATATTCAACATGCAAAGATTCTTTTGAAGCAGGTTTACATTGAAATCCAATGACTAAAATATCATCGACTTGTTCGTTGTTGCCAATCCAATTGGTAATTGTTTCAATTAGGAATGTTTCCTGTACTTTAAATGGTTTTAAATGAATTGTTTGAAGTAGATTACGAAAATTCCCTTTCATGAATTTGCGGTTTTTTTCGCCGCCAATTTGGTCATAAAATCCATCGGAAAAAATATAGAAAACATCACCTTCTTTGAGTTGAATTTCGTGGTTAGTAAACATCACATTGCCTCGCCAAAAACCAATGGGCATCGAATCGGCTTTATATTCTTTCAATTCTCCGCCTCGAATCATTAACAAAGAATTAAAGGCTCCTGAATATTGAAGAACATTGGTTTGTGAGTTGTAAACGCACAGTGCAATGTCCATTCCGTCCTGAATCACGTCTGTTCCGGAAGACCTGTTGATGGTGTTTTGCAGTGAATTTTTTAGTTCTTCGAGTATCCTGCTTGCCTGCGAAATTTTTTTGCGATTCCCGATTTCGTTGAGCATCGAAATAAAAAGCAGGCTCATAAAAGCACCCGGAACACCGTGCCCTGTACAATCGGCAGCGGCAATGAGATAATATTCGTCAACTTTTTTTGCCCAATAAAAATCGCCGCTGACTATTTCTTTGGGTTTGTAGAACACAAAATGTTCGGGAAACAAATCCGAAATTAATTTTCGCGATGGCAACAGGGCATCTTGTATTCGTTTGGCATAAGTCAATGCGGCTTGAATATTTTGATTTGCCAAAGATATTTTGACTTCATTTTTCTTAAACGAATCAATATCAGCCAGATAACTTACAATCGATTCGGGAATCCCTTTTTCGTTTCGAATCACGGATACCGAAATGTGCCCCCAAAACAAGGTGCCGTTTTTACGCAAATATTGGCGAATTAAGTTTAAATTTTCTACTTCGCCCGATAAAAGCATTTTGTAATGATTTTTCACTTCTTCCAAATTGATATAAGGTATCAATTGAAAATGTGTCATTTTCAGGATTTCTTCGGAAGTATAACCAAACAATTCGGGATAAACCGAGTTCGTAAAAATAAAAGCAGCATTGATGTCGGACATGGCAATGCCTGCTTTCGATGTGTTAAAAAGCCCTTGTAAACGACGCTCGCTGCGTTGCAATTCTCTGCCTTTTTCGATAGCAATATTGCGTTGCATTTTGAGTTCGTCGCGTTGCAGTTCAATTTTTCGAACAAAACCAAGTTTCTCAAAAACTGTTTTTATGGCTGTTCGTAGAATAAATTTTTCGGAAGGCAACATAATGAAATTGTCGCAACCATAGGAGAAACAGGTTTCTAAGACGTAGTCGTGAACTTGGTCGGTCATCATCACTACCGGAATATCGAAATATACGGGATGTGATTTTATTTGTGTCAATAATTCAACGCCATCGCTGTTTTGGAGTTCGGTGTTTATAATTAATAAATCCGGTAAATCGGTTTCAAGATAATTAAAAACATCTTTGCCCGAAGCCTTTAAAACGCATTCATAACCAAAACTTGTGAGGTCTTTTATGATTTGTGTTGTATATTTTTGGTATGAATCGACTAACACTATTTTCTTCTCCATGAGACAGATTCGTTAAATTCGGCTTTCTTGGCAGTGAAAAAACGAAGGTACAAGATAATTTATTTCTTCGACAAACAAAAACTTTATTTACAATAACAAAAATAATGCAAAATAATATTTTTGAAAATTCTGAAAGTGAATTTTTCCCTTAAAAACAACTATGCATCTGTTTTATTTATTAATTTTGCTTAAATTAATCTCAACGATATGAAAAAAATAACAACTCTTTTTAATTTGATACTGATTTCTTTTGCAGTTTCTGCCCAAGAATCAGATTTCTATCAGTTTAAAATAACTACACTCGATGGCGGCACGTTCGATTTTTCGAATCTCAAAGGTAAAAAAGTGCTTATTGTAAATACTGCTTCTAAATGCGGATTTACACCCCAATACGAGCAATTACAGGAACTCTATACAAAATACGGCGGCGAAAAATTTACAATTATCGGGTTCCCGGCAAACGATTTCTTGAAACAAGAACCGGGAGATGCCGCTGAAATTCGCGAATTTTGCACTAAAAATTATGGTGTTACATTCTTATTGGCAGAAAAAATACATGTAAAAGGAAAAAATCAACACGAAGTATATCGCTGGCTTACAAAAAAAAAACGGAACCATTTTGCTGATTCAAAAGTGAAATGGAATTTTCAAAAATATTTAATTGACGAAACCGGGCATTTAATTCAGGTTTTTGCACCTTCGGTTAAACCCATGAGCGATGAAATTGTAAATGCCATTAAATAGAGTCTGTATTTAAAGTAAAAAAAGTGAAAATAAATTTGCATACATT
>DYMH01000241.1 GCA_020721645.1 Draconibacterium orientale | reverse complement strand
CCTCTGTTTCTTATAGATGGGATTACTTGGGGTGATTTGCGGATAAGCATATAATTTTTATCATTTTGGTTTTTTTTTAGAAACCGGATTGATGTATTTTTGAGCCCTAAAAATATCGAACAATGAACGAAATTTTAGATTATATCTTTTACAATAATACTGTTTACGATTGGTTGCTTGCTCTTTTGTTTATTTTGAGCAGTTACGTTGCCGCAAAATTAATCTATTTAATTGCAAATCGATTTGTTAAAAGATTCACAGTCAAAACTAAGACAAAAATTGATGACCTTATCATCGATATGGTTCAGGAACCTTTAACTTTTGGTCTGATTGTTTTAGGATTTTGGTTGGCAGTTTCTAACTTGGTTTTGCCCGAAAATGTTTATTTATACATTCATAAAATTCTATATGTTCTTATCACATTCGATGTTTCGTGGCTATTGGTACGATTAATCGATTCGATATTAACAGAATATCTGCATCCTTTTGTGATGAAAAGCGAAAGCACTTTGGACGACCACTTGTTTCCGATTCTTAGGAAAACCGTAAAATTTGTGCTTTGGTCCATTGCCATTATCGTTGGATTAAACAATGCCGGCTACGATGTCGGAGCTCTCATAGCCGGTTTGGGGCTCGGCGGTTTGGCTTTTGCAATGGCGGCAAAAGACACACTGGCAAATCTTCTTGGAGGAATTACAATTTTTTTGGATAAACCTTTCAAAATAAAAGACCGCATTCAAATAGATACCTACGACGGTACTGTTTCCGAAATCGGCTTGCGAAGCACACGGCTCAATACTTTGGAAGGAAGGGTTGTAACGATTCCGAATTTGCGTTTTGCGTCCGATATTATCACCAATGTGAGTGCAGAACCAACTCTGAAAGTTGTTTCAAATATCGGATTGACATTCGATACAACAGCACAACAAATTGAGCATGCACGCAACATAATAAAATCTATTTGTCTCAACAATCCGGGAGTTGAAGACGAAATTATTGTTTCTTTCAATGAATTTAAAGCCTCTGAATTGAATCTTTTGTATATTTATTATATTAAAAAAGAAAGCGATATTAATGAAATTAAAAATCAAATTAATATCGAAATACTTCGCCAATTCAATGATGCCGGCTTGCAATTTGCCTTTCCTACGCTCACTGTTCATTCAAAAAAAGCAGAATAACTTTGAAAAGCAGTTATTAAAATATGTTTATAACTTTACAAACAGAATTCCTCGATGAACAATCCGATATTTGACAAGGCACACCCGCTTGGGAAATTATTTTTTATCAGTTTCGTTATTCTGGCGAGCATGGTCATTTTTATAGCCCTGTCTTTGATAATTGCCGTTCCGCTGTTCGGAATTTCCTTACAAAATCTTAGCAAGGCAACCAATATTGAGGAAGCCGGAAATCTGCATTTTCTAAAATTTTTTCAAGCCATGCAAACCATCGGAATGTTTATTATACCGGCATTGGTTTTGGCTTTTATTTTCGGGCAAAAAATATCACGCTATCTCAAACTTGAATCGGGTAATCACTTTCAAGGCATTATTTTTTCGGCTTTTGCCATGCTGTTTCTCATTCCTTTTATCAATTTAACAGCAGAAATTAATCAAAAAATGGTACTCCCCGAATTTTTGTCGGGTTTGGAACAAATGATGCAAACTGCCGAAAAAGAAGCAGCCGGCATAACCGAAGCATTTCTTAATGTCGGAACTCTTTCCGGATTATTAATCAATGTGTTGATTATCGGAATGTTGCCGGCAGTGGGCGAAGAACTTTTGTTTCGTGGCATTTTGATGCGTTTGTTTTCGGAATGGTCAAAAAATGTACACCTTGGGATATTTATAAGTGCAATGATATTCAGTACAATACACTTTCAATTTTATGGTTTTTTGCCCCGTTTCATAATGGGCACTGTTTTTGGTTACATGTTGTATTGGGGTAAATCGCTTTGGTTTCCCATGATGGCTCATTTTATTAATAATACTTTTGCCGTACTGGCTTATCATTATTTGAGAGGTTCGAATATCGAAAAATTTACAGATACTCCGAGTTCCAACCTACAATCAATCATCACAAGCTTTATTTTTGTCGGTTTTGCGGGAGTATTGATGTATCTTGTCTTCAAAAATAATCGAAATAAGATGTCGATTTATTCGGAATTTGAACCACCGGAATAACTATTCTCCCATTGGTTGATAATTTGATGTGATAATGTTCCGACTCGGTCGCTGAGCTTGTCGAAGTGCCGCACAGATATGATGATGCGGAAATTTGAGAATGTTGAAATTAAAGAATGAAATAAATGAATTTGATGAAAGGAATGAAAGAAATGTGTAAAAGTGAAAATTTACTAACATGCTCATTTGTTTATATCATTTTCAATTCATAATTCAATGTCGTTTCGTTAAGAATTGTATTTGCTGTTCGGCTTAGGCTCTGCCTAAGTCGATTTATCATG
>DYMH01000115.1 GCA_020721645.1 Draconibacterium orientale | reverse complement strand
GGATTTCTATTCAAAATATTAATCAACTATATTTCAATGACTTAAAATAAATTTTAACCCTTGATTCGCATATTTAATAAAATAAATAGAACTCAGATCTATCGACATATTTGTTGATACGAATATCATGCGATTATTGTTTCTTAGATTTGTGGCGTTTTTTACCGGAACATTCGTTTTTTGAAGTGGATTTATAATCTACTCTTTGAATTTTACGTTTTTTCCTTTACAATAAAAATGATATTATAATTTACTTTGTTCGCTAAGCTAAAATTATACGATATGAAACCTCTATTAATATTCACACTTTCTATAATCTTGGGGTCGATGCTCACGGCTCAAAAACCTAAATTAGTTTATGTCGCAGCCGGAAGTTTCGAGATGGGCAGTGTGAATACAGCCTTTCCCGATGAATCACCTGTTCATAAAGTTACTGTTGACAGCTTTTACATTTCAAAATATGAAGTGTTATATGAAGATTATATAGCTTTTTGTCGTTTTGCCGGCACCGCAGAGCCGTTTGGTGAAATTGGTTTTCCCGCAACAAATATTACATGGGAAAATGCCGTAATGTATTGCAATTGGCTGAGCGGTATGGAAGGCTGCGAGCAATGTTATACATTATCGCGAGAAAAAGATAAATTTAAAGTTACCTGTGATTTTTCAAAAAACGGCTACCGACTACCTTCCGAGGCAGAATGGGAATTTGCGGCACGAGGCGGTGTTCGGGGGAAGGGTTTTAAATACAGCGGCAGCAACGACCCATCGAAAACCGCTTTTTTCAACGAAAATTCCAAAGCCGTATCCCAAAAAAGCGGACAACTCCTGCCCAATGAATTGGGATTATACGACATGAGCGGAAACGTTGCCGAATGGTGTTGGGACTATTACAGCAAAGATTACTTCAAACTTTCACCACCTTTAAAACCCCTCGGTCCCGAAATCGGAATAAGCCGTGTTAATAAAGGTGGTACTCGAAAAAGTAAAATAGATTTTGTGGAAATATCCCGCCGTTTTGCTTTGGAACAAGACCAAAAAGACCTGTATATCGGTTTCAGAGTTGTCAGAACCCGATTAAATTAGTTTCAGTATTCATTTTGCAGCAATCCATTCGGGGGCGAAATCTTCAAAATAAATCAAATGATTACGAAAAGATATTTTATAACTTTTTAACATCTTTTAAAATATTATTTTTTTACCTTTGGCTGCTTAAATCGAAGGCAGTAATTTTTATGCCCAATCGAATTTCGGTTTAAATCAATTTGTCAAATGAAATGCTCATTATTTCGATGCAACGATGTATTACTCGGTAAAGTAAAAAAAATATGTTTGGTGTAAAATGTTAAAAGAGTAAAATATTTAATATCAAAAAAACACGATCGAAAGATTGTAAAACATACGAAAAACGAAATAATTAGCTATTAATCGGAGGCAAAAAACTTTTTGAAATTTAATTTTAAAATATTATCAACAGATTGAAACCTAACATCTAAATTATAAGTTTATGGCATTTTTCTCCGAAAGAATAATATCCGAAGCATTGACATTTGATGATGTTTTAATGGTTCCCGCCTATTCCAAAGTACTTCCCCGTGAAGTTGAAATACGAAGTTTGTTCAGCCGCAATATAATTTTAAATGCCCCTATTGTTTCGGCAGCTATGGATACTGTTACCGAATCGTGGATGGCAATAGCAATAGCTCGTGAAGGCGGAATTGGAGTGATACATAAAAATATGAGTATTGAGTTGCAGGCAAATCAGGTAACACAGGTTAAGAGAGCTCAAAACGGCATGATTATCAATCCAATAACTATAAAACCCAATGCTACGGTTGCCGATGCTTTGGTATTGATGAAAAAATATAAAATAGGAGGGATACCGGTTGTTGAAAAAGGAAATATCCTGGTAGGTATTGTAACAAACAGAGATTTGCGTTTTGAGAAAAATTTGAAAATGACGATTTCTCAGGTAATGACGAGCAATAATTTAATAAAAACTTCACAATCTGTAAATTTAGACCAAGCCGCAGAAATTTTACAAATACATAAAATCGAAAAATTGCCGGTAGTCGATGAAAACAATAAATTGGTGGGATTAATCACCTATAAAGATATTACCAAAGCCAAAGACCGCCCCAATTCGTGCAAAGACGAGAACGGACGATTGAGAGTGGCAGCCGGTGTTGGTGTAACCGCCGATACCTTCGACCGAATCGATGCCTTGGTTGCGGCAGGTGTCGATGCCATTGTCATTGATACAGCCCACGGGCATTCAAAAGGCGTTATTGATACATTAAAACAAGCGAAGAAAAAATACAAAACAATAGACATTGTTGCCGGGAATATCGCCACAGCCGAAGCCGCACGCGATTTAGTTGCCGCAGGTGCCGATGCCGTAAAAGTAGGAATCGGTCCGGGTTCCATTTGTACAACACGAATCATTGCCGGAGTAGGTGTTCCGCAACTTTCGGCAGTTTTTTCGGTTGCCCAAGCCCTGAAAGGAACAGGAGTTCCTTTGATTGCCGACGGAGGTATTCGATATTCGGGAGATATTGTCAAAGCCATTGCCGCAGGAGCAAGTTCTGTTATGGCAGGCTCACTGTTTGCAGGTGTCGATGAATCTCCGGGTGAAACGATTATTTATCAAGGACGTAAATTCAAATCGTATCGCGGAATGGGCTCGGTGGAAGCCATGCAAATGGGCTCGAAAGACCGATATTTTCAAGATACGGAAGACGATATTAATAAATTAGTACCCGAAGGCATTTCGGCACGTGTTCCATACAAAGGTTTTTTGAATGAAGTTTTGTATCAACTTATCGGCGGATTGCGAGCAGGAATGGGGTATTGCGGTGCCGCAACGATTGCCGAACTGCAAAAAGCCCAATTCGTTAAAATCTCGAATGCCGGAATTGCCGAAAGCCACCCGCACGATGTCGCAATTACACGCGAAGCCCCAAATTACAGCAGAGACACTTTTTGATAAATATAAATATTTTGTAAGAAAACTAATAAATAAATATAAGAATTGAAAATAAAGACTGTTATGTATTACACTTAAAATCGGAAAAATTTTAGTTTAAAACTTTCAACATTGATTTTTTTACAGTTAGATTTTACATTTTGCATAAACCGTTTTTTATTATCTTTTCGATATTATTTTGATACGAAACAAACGAAAATAAACATTTAATATAATCTTAGAAACAATGAATTTAAAAGGAATTATTGCGGCATCAGTTTTATTCATTTCTACCGCTATTGTTGCATTTGCACAAAACGAAACCCTCTTAACAATCGGTGGAGAATCGATACCTGTTGATGAATTTATGCACATCTACAAGAAAAATAACAGCAACGAATTTGAAACCAAAAAAGCGAAAGATTACATGGATTTGTTCGTCAATTTCAAACTCAAAGTAATCGAAGCCGAAAGTTTGAAAATGGATACAGCAGCCGATTTTAAAAACGAATTGGCAGGTTATCGAGACCAATTGGCGAAACCTTATATGATAGAAAATCAGATAATTGAAAAATTAGCCAAAGAAGCCTACGAAAGGAGTAAAACCGAAGTCAAATTAGACCACATTTTAGTTAAAATTTCTAAAAATGCCGACCCCAAAGATACTTTAATAGCTCACAGCAAAGCCATAAATATTGTTCAACGGATAAAAAACGGCGAAGATTTTGAAAAAGTTGCCCGGGAAACTTCCGATGACCGTTCGGTAGGGCGAACAGGCGGTCACCTTTGGTATATGCCCATTTCAACAATGCCGTACTCGTTGCAAAAGTTTGCTTCATCGGCAAAAATTAATGATCTTTCCAATCCAATCCATTCGCAATTTGGCTATCACATTATACGTATTCTTGAAAAACGTCCGGCACATGATCAAGTGAAAGTTGCTCACATTATGATTGCGGCACCCGAAAATTTGACGGACGGCGAAAAAGCTCTGAAAAAAGTTAAAATAGACAGCATATATCAAGAGCTAAGAAACAAAAAAGATTTTGCCGAGTTGGCAAAATTATCTGACGACAAAGGTTCGGCAACGCAAGGCGGAGAGCTACCATGGTTTGGAACCGGACGCATGGTTCCGGAATTTGAAAAAGCAGCTTTCGAGCTTAAAAATAAAGGCGATTATTCAATGCCTGTGAAAACATCTTTTGGATGGCATATTATTAAACTTATTGATAATAAGCCGATTGCAACCTATCAAGAAGAAGAAAAAAATCTGAAAAGTGCTGTTGAAAAAGATGAAATTCGCGAAATTTTGGTAGAAAATTTTGTGATGTCTAATCTGAAAAACAGCCTGCATTTCAAACAAATAACAGAACCAAGTGCTTTTTATATCTTTGTGGACAGTACTGTGTACAACGCCGCTTGGAATGCCGAAAAAACAGCCGGCGCACAAAACGTACTTTTTACCATTGGCAAAGGTAATTTTACGGAAAAAGATTTTGCTCAATTTATTGAAAGCAGTCAAGTAAAATCGAAACCCATACCAATTAATGTTTATGTGGATGAAAAATATTCGGATTTTGTTTATCAAAGTCTCGAAAATATCGAAAAAAATGATTTGGAAAAAACAAATTCCGATTTCAAATATCTGATGCAGGAATATCACGATGGCATTCTTTTGTTCGATTTGACTGATAAAATGGTATGGTCTAAAGCTGTTAAAGATTCTCTCGGCTTACGTGAATTTTACGAAAAAAATAAAGAAAATTATCGAGTTCAAACAAAAGCCGACCTGAGTATCTTCAATTATTCAGATAAAAAAACTTTGAAAAATGCCGAAAAATTGTTAAACAATAAAATCGATAAAAACTTAACAGACGAGCAAATTGTTAAAGAAATTTCCGGAGGTGTGAAAGAAAAATTCCAATTAATTTCCTCAGGTTTATATTCAAAAAACGACAATCCGAGTGCCGACAAAGTGATTATTGGTTTGAAAGACGGTTCGATTAAAAAGAATCAAAAAATTGTGGTTTATCCGGAAACACAAACCATCGTATTTATCAATAAAATTGAAGATTCGGAAGGCAAACCGTTTGAAGAAATTAAAGGAATCGTGATTTCGGATTATCAAAATTTATTAGAAGAAAAATGGATTGAAAGTTTGAAGAAAAAATATCCCGTAAAAATTAATGAAGCCGTTTTAAATAAAATCAATTAATTTTCAGATAATTACAAAACATTTCAAATTGAGCAATTTGAAATGTTTTGTTCTTTTTTTCAACAAGATAAATATGAATAAAATTGCTGTTTTACTCTTTGTAATATTTTCATTTATAGCATGTTCGGAAGAGTTGCCCGATAACAATCGCATTCCTTTGGCAAAGGTATTCGATAAATATTTGTATCTCGATGATTTTGCAGGAATTATCCCACCCGGAACATCGCCCGAAGACAGTGTTGTGATAATTCGTAATAATATCGACCTTTGGGTGAAAAAACAACTGATTCTCAACAAAGCAGAAATAAACCTAAAAACCGATGAAAAAGAAATAGAAAAAAAGATAGAAGACTATCGGGCATCGCTTTTAATTTATGAATATAAACAAGAATTTCTGAAACAAAAATTGGATACTGTTGTTGAAAATAAAGATATTGTTTTATATTACAACAGCAACCCCGAAAGTTTTCAATTATCGACACCGGCAATTAGAGCAACGGTTATCACTGTTGCCAAGAAAATTGACGATGGACAAACATTAAATCGCCTCTTTTTTAGTGCTAAATATGATTCTACAAAAATTATTGATTTTTGTAAAAGAACAAATTCCAAATACAACAATTTTAATTACGAATGGCTGCTTTTTTCAAATTTATCTACTTTTATTCCCATTGATATCGACAATCCGGAAATTTTACTCAAATCGGATACTAAATTTCAATATCAAGACCCTGAAAATTATTATTATTTGAAAATCAATAAATATCGCTTACGCGGAGAATTACAACCATTACAATTCGTGAGCGACCAAATAAAAAGTATCATTTTAAATAAACGTAAAGTCGCTTTGATTGAAGAACTTGAACAAAATATCTATCAAAATGCCTTGGAATATAAAAATTTTGAAATTCTCAGCCTACAAAAACTGTAAAATTATATACAACCGGGCTTAGTTGTAAAGTGTTAATAGTAAAATAGATACAAATTTTAATAGAAATATTTTCAAATACCATTAAAAAATTATTTCAATTTTCAAATCAATTTAATCGAAAATAAACCGGTTTATCCAATGACAAAATACATCATCATTTCAATAATTTTTTTCAATTTTCTAACGCATTTTAGTGCTTTTTCACAGGAAAAACAGTCAATCGATAAAGTCGTTGCCGTAGTGGGAGCAAATATTATTTTGCAATCCGATGTCGATAATCAATATCTGCAATACAAAGCCCGAAAAATTTATATGCCCGGCAATATGAAATGTAAAATCTTTGAAGATTTGCTTTTTCAAACCCTGCTTCTTAATCAAGCCCAAATAGATAGTATCGAAGTGAGTGACAAGCA
Source organism: Draconibacterium orientale (assembly GCA_020721645.1). Lineage (GTDB taxonomy): Bacteria > Bacteroidota > Bacteroidia > Bacteroidales > JAADGE01 > DYMH01. The sequence continues at coordinate 5,876 of DYMH01000115.1, read as the reverse complement.
AGTAGAATCTGAATTGCAAAATCGCTTGAAAATGTTTGAAGACCAAATGGGCGGTGCCGAAGAGATGGAAAAATATTTCAACAAAACAGTACCCGAAATTAAAAACGATTTTCGGGACATTGTGAAGGACCAAATTCTTACGCAACGAATGCAGGGCAAAATCACCGAAGACGTGGTAATCAGTCCGGCGGAAGTAAATAAATTCTTTGCATCGATTCCCTCCGACAGTATTCCGCTTGTGGAATCGGAATACGAAATTTCGCAAATTGTTTTGTATCCGAAAATCGACCCGGCACAGACCAAGAAAATAATCGATAAAATGAACGAATTGCGGCGGAGGGTTGTCGAAAATAAAGAAGATTTTGCAACATTGGCAATTTTATATTCCGAAGACCCCGGTTCTGCCCCCAAAGGAGGCGAATTAGGTTTCGTGAGCCGCGGCGATTTGGTGCCAGCCTTTGCAGCAGTGGCTTTTCGATTGAAAATGCCCGGCGAAGTTTCTGATATTGTGGAAAGTGAATATGGCTATCACATCATTCAACTCATTGAACGTAAAGGCGAACGCATTAACATTCGCCATATCCTGATGAAACCCAAAGTGTCCACAAGTGCTAAAGTAGAAGACAAAACCCGCTTAGACAGCATTGCAGCAATAATCCGAAAAGGCGATGTGAAATTTACCGAAGCAGCTTTGAAATATTCGCAAGATGAGAAATCGAAAAAAAGCGGCGGAATCTTGATAAATCCTTACACCGGCACATCAAAATTTACTGCAAATCATATCGACCCAACAACAAGTTATGTCCTAAAAAAACTTAAAATCGGCGAAATATCCGAACCTTTTGAAAATCAGGATCAAAAAGGGAAAACCGAAATTAAATTGATTGTTATTAACACAAAAACAGAACCTCACGTTGCCAATTTAAAAACTGATTATCAAAAAATAGCGGACATGGCTTTGGAATCCAAAAATCAAATTGTTGTAAGCGATTGGATACTGGAAAAACAAAAAACAACTTTTATTAAAATAGATGATTTGTACAAAAAATGCGATTTTAAATACAAAGGTTGGATTATGAATTAGGAATTATGAATTATGAATTATGAATTATGAATTAGAATTAGGAATTGAAAATGATTAAAACAAAATACGAGATATTAATATAAGTATTTTCAAATTTCCAAATTTCCACACTCCCTAATTTCCACATTTTCAAATTGTTATCTTTACAAATATTAAAAAATGAATTATAAAAACGATGTTGAAGCTATTGATGCTTTGCAAAGTGTTTACGCAAATTTTACGGCTGAAATACAAAAAGTAATTTACGGACAGGACCCGATAATAAAAGAAGTTTTAATTTCGATATTTTCAGGAGGACATTCGTTATTAGTTGGCGTTCCCGGATTGGCTAAAACGTTGTTGGTTAATACAATAGCCAATGTACTGGGCTTAAAATACAAAAGAATACAATTTACGCCCGATTTAATGCCTTCGGATATTATCGGAACTGAAATATTGGACGAAAACCGCAAATTTCGATTTATCAAAGGACCTATTTTTGCCAATATTATTTTAGCCGATGAAATAAATCGAACACCGCCAAAAACACAAGCTGCACTGCTGGAGGCAATGCAGGAAAGAGCCGTAACGGCTGCCGGAATCAATTATCCGCTCGAAGCACCGTTTTTTGTTTTGGCAACCCAAAATCCAATAGAACAGGAGGGTACATATCCCTTGCCAGAAGCCCAACTCGACCGATTTATGCTCAATATTTTCTTAGATTATCCATCGTTGGAAGACGAAAAAATTATCGTAAAAAAAACCACTGCACCGCTCGAATATGAACTGAAAAATGTGGTTACAGCCGATGAAATACTCTTTTTTCAACAACTCATCAAACGGATTCCGATTAACGACAACGTCTTGAATTTCGCAGTGAATTTAGCCGTAAAAACTCGCCCAAATACCGTGCATGCCCATCCATGGGCAAATCAATATCTCAATTGGGGAGCGGGTCCCAGGGCATCGCAATTTTTAGTTACCGCCGCAAAAACACATGCTGCACTTTCAGGGAAATATACACCGGATATTGAAGATGTTCGAAAAATCGCAATCCCTGTTCTTCGACATCGAATTGTTAGGAATTACAAGGCTGAAGCTGAGGGAATTACGGTTGAAAAAATGATTGAGGAATTTTTTAAAGGTAACTAAATGTTATATCTGTGCAATGTTATTATGGTAATAAATCAAAATAAAAATACGATTCTCCTCACTGTCCTTTTGTTTATCTCGACCACAATTTTCGCACAAGAGCCCAAAAAAATAGACTACGAATCCGGAACGCTTTCGGTTACAGAAAAATTGGGTCCAAATATCAAAATATTAAAAGATAATGTTACTTTTTTTCACGAAGGAGCCACAATGTATTGCGACAGTGCATATTTCAATACAGCCGAAAATTTTTTCGATGCCTACGGAAATATCCAACTCGTAAAACCCGGCGAAGCCGACACGGTGTATCTCTACGGCGACACACTCCATTATTCGGGAAAGACTAAATTGGCACAAGTTCGTAAAAATGTGAGATTAATAAAAGATAGTTTAGTGTTGAAAACCGAAAATCTCGATTACGATTTGAATACGAGTGTCGGGACGTATTTCGACGGCGGCACAACACTCAATGGAGAAGATACCTTAACCAGTGTTTTGGGTTATTACTATTCCGACAATAATGAATTCTTCTTTAAAGATTCCGTTGTGGTTAAAAATCCGCAATTCAAAATGTTTTCAGACACATTGAAACACAACACTAAAACAAAGATTTCATACTTTTTGGGACCAACCCAAATCATCAGCGATTCCAATTACATTTATTGCGAAAACGGCTGGTACAATCACGAGAAAGACATTTCTCAATTCAATAAAAACTCGTTTCTGAAAACCAAAGAACAAACCCTGCGGGGCGACAGTCTTTACTACGACCGAAATCTGGGAATCGGCAAAGGATATTATAATGTTGTTATAACAGATACCGTTCAAAATACTTTACTTTTGGGCGATGAAGCCGTTTTTTACGAGAAAAAGGAAAAATCGGTGATGACACGCAAGGCTCTTTTTATACAAATATCCGAAGAAGATTCGCTCTATTTGCATGCCGATACCCTTCGTGCTTATGCCGATTCGGTGGTTTTGGATTCGGGAAAATACAATAAATTTAAAGTGGTTATGGCTTATTATCACGTTAAAATATTTAAGTCCGATTTTCAGGCAAAATGCGATTCTTTGGTTTACAGTTCGCAGGATTCGGTGATGGAATTTTATCGAAACCCTGTCATGTGGTCTGAAGAAAATCAATTAACCGCCGATTTTATAAGTGTCGAAACCGTAAAAAATCAACCGGAAACCGTATATTTAACAACAAATGCTTTTGTTATTTCACGTTCGGATTCCATTCGTTTCAATCAAATTACGGGCGACGATATGGTGGGACACATTGTAAACGGCGATTTAGATCATGTCGATGTTCAAAACAACGGCAAATCTATCTATTTTATGAAAGATGATGCAGGTGCATTGATTGGTGTGAACAAAATTGAATGCAAAAATATGTTGATTTTCCTGAAAGATAAAAAAATCAATACCATACATTTTTATACCACGCCCAAAGGCACAATGTACCCGCCTTTGGAATTAAATCCCGAAGATTTGAAGTACGAAAATTTTTCTTGGCAAATAAACTTTCGCCCACTCAATAAAAATGATGTTTTTATTTGGGAAAAGGAAGCAGTTCCTGAAAAAATCATATCAACTCATTAAAAAAGGGTCACTTATTAAGCAGAAACGCCCTTTTTATTTTGATATTAAAATTAATTCAAATTCTTTAATCGCTAAGCAAAAATTCTCGAAAAAAGTATTTTTTTTTAGTATTACGGGTATAGTGTAAGGGTCAGCACGCAAGTTTTCGGGACCTGATTGAGTTTCCAACCTCTTGGAAGCGGTTCGAGTCCGCTTGCCCGTGCAGGTATATTTGCGGTATTAGTGTAATGGCAGCACGCAAAACTTCAGATCTTGATTGAAGAATCCAATCTTCGGTGCCGGTTCGATTCCGGTGTACCGCTCTTTTTTAATTATTAATTGTAAATTGTTAATGAAACAGAACAACGATTTTTAAACAAAATTTTCACATTTCCAAATTCCCTAATTTTCACATTTTCAAAATGGATTATCGTCAACTTGCTGCCATTTTCGGTCTCGAAGAATATCAAAATCAACTAAAAAAGCACTAACGCACAAAAGCTTTTACGGTGGTGAAGATACGAAAAGCAACAGTCGGTTTGTGTTTCTCGGAATGTACGGTTTCAAAGGTAAGCTTGCCGAACTTTTGTTCGATTATCAACCATGCGAAGGTACGCAACTGCAACATTTTCTCGGAAATATTTTTAAAGAAGAATTTCTGCACCGAATATTTGAAAAATATAAATTGGAGAATCTCATCAGATTCCGAAACAATTTTGACGCACAAAAACACAAACATATTTTTGTTTACGGCTTGCTCGGTTTCGTGTGCAAATATCAAGCACCCGAAAAAATGAATCAGTTTATTGTCAATAATTTTCTGACAGGAACCGAACATTTGATTCCGGGATTCGACCGTAACAAAGATTTTTTGGCTCAATGCAATTATTTTGCTTCTCTGGTTTACAAATCCACCGTAACCGAGCAAACAATAAAAACGGAGGACGAAAAATTCAAAACCGTTATTCTTGTCGATAAACTCCAAATATCAGACTTTACAAGCACAAGCTATTGCTATTCGCGTAAAAAAGCACTCAAAGAAGCTCTGAAAACATTAGCCGAAAGTGTTTCGAAAGAATATGAAAACAACCCGATTGTGCAAAAAATACGCGACGAACGACAAAAAGCCGAAGAAAAAGAAAAGCAAAATTTACGTACCGAACGCGAAAAAATACGACTTCAAAAATTAAGAGACAAAAAAGCAGAAAAATCAGAAAAACAAAAACGTGCCGCAACCATCGCCAAAATGAAAGACACCGCACGCCGACAAGCCAAACAGGCAGCCAAACAACATCGCGAACGCATGGAAGAAATTCAATTTAAAAAAGCCGCCGCCGAAGCTCGTATGAGCGGCAAAAAACGACGACATTTAGATGATAAAAAGAAATAATTTGATGAGTTGATGTGATGATGTGGTGATGTGATGATTAGTTGATGTGGTAATTTTCTTTTCCGGTCAAATTTTTGTAAATTTGCTGAAACGAATAAAAACCTTCGAACATGTTACAACAAATTACCGATAATTCATTATTATAAACTGATTTTAAACATATCAATTATCATTTTAATTCCAACATAAGTGCCGACATTATTAAGAATTTTAGGATACGTTTTTTCTTTTTACAGCAACGAAAATAAAGAACCGCCGCACGTTCACGTTGAAAAAGGAGATGCAGAAGGCAAGATTTGGATTGACCCCGAAATAAAAGTTGAGTTTTTAGTCGGTTTTAATCCAAAAGAAAAAAAGAAAATTTTAGAAATTGTTACCGAAAATGTCGAAAATTTTAAAACACAGTGGAATGAATACTTCAAAGAATAATATAATAAAAGACAGACCGAAAGATGCAGTAGATATTTTGATATATGAAAAAGGATTGAGAATTTCGACTGTTTTACCGGTTAAAGAACTTGATTTATTGGTTGTTGTATTAAACAGCGGCAGTATTATAAAATCAAAAATATCCTGTTTCAAATTGTTGCAAAACGCAACACAAACGCAATTGAATAAGTGGAAATTGAAAAACGGCGGAACAGGCATCCGGTGGAACGAATTTGACGAAGATTTATCGTTGCGTGG